>NZ_JBHFKV010000053.1:0-26676 GCF_042879355.1 Photorhabdus sp. RM71S
TGCGATTAACCGAACTTTTAACCGGCATTTTCCGAGCAGTATGGTGTTTGAATTTAATACCTTTAATGCCCTGGCTGCTTACATAAGCAAGCAGTTACCAGCAGACAGTGAAGATGGCCAACGTAAGGAGGCTGAGTCACGCCCTGAACGGGAGTCTGATAGTTTTCCTCGTCATAATGAGCCGGTGGCGGTTACTGGCATGGCGAGCCGCTGTGCTGGCGCCAAGAATCTGGATGAGTTCTGGCAGGTCATTGCTTCAGGTCGGGACTGTATCCAGAAGGTGAGTGATCCGGACTGGTTACACTTTTTTGAACGGTATAATCCGAACATTTTACCGGTACGATACGGTGCTATGTGGGGAATAGAATACTTTGACCCGCTGTTTTTCCGCATATCGCCGATGGAAGCGGATGCGATGGATGTGGCTCAAAGGATCTTGCTGGAAGAGATCTACCATGCTTTTGAGGATGCCAGTTGTGATCCGGGAGCATTACGGGGAGTATCTGTTGGGGTCTTTATTGGCAATATTGGAATGGATACTGCACCAACTCGCGAAGATTTTTCTTTATTCAGGTTATTGGGGTGCGATTCAGGCGTTTTAGCGGCTCGTATTTCTTATCATCTTGATCTGAGAGGTCCTGCGTTGACGGTGAATACCGCCTGTTCTTCATCGATGGTGGCGATGGATATTGCCTGTCAGAAGCTGAAAAACTATGATGTGGATATGGCTGTGGCAGGTGGTATAACGGTTTATACCCACCCCTCATCATTCGTGTCAATGGTCAGTGCGGGTATGTCACCGACTGGAGTATGTAGACCCTTTGATAACAAAGCGGATGGTATCCTTTTAGGTGACGGCGCTGGCGTTGTGCTCCTGAAACGGTTGTCGGATGCTGAAAGAGACGGTGACCGGATTTACGGGGTTATTCGTGGCAGCGGTAGTAATCAGGACGGTCAGACATCGGGACTGACGGTACCGAGCTTTTTATCCCAGAGTCAGCTACAGGCAGATGTGTACCGGCGTAATGGGATAGCGGTTGAAGACATTCAATATATTGAGGCTCACGGTACCGCCACGAAACTGGGTGATCCGATAGAGATCCATGCCCTGAGCGAGTCATTTGGTCAGTTTACGGATAAGAAGCGCTTTTGTGCCATTGGCTCGGTGAAGGCGAACATTGGCCATACGACAGCAGCGGCAGGGATGATGGGGTTGATTAAGGTATTGCTGTGCCTGAACCATAAGCAGTTACCGCCGTCGATTAATTTTGAGACAGAAAATGAGCATATCGACTTTGCGAACAGTCCGGTGTACGTGAATACGGCGCTGAAGGCATGGCCGCTGAATAGTCAAGGTAAGCGTTTGAGTGTCATCAACTCATTCGGGATAAGCGGGACCAATACGCACTTTGTAGTAGAAGGCTACGAGACGAAGGCGAGTACAGATACTGCAGACCAGCCGGGTATCTTTGTGTTGTCAGCCCAAAGCAAAGAACGGTTACAGGCACATGCTCACCAGATACAGGCATATCTGGTCAGTCATAGCGAGGTATCTTTGAGTTCAGTATTGTACAGTCTGCAGGTGGGGCGTGAAGCCATGGATTGTCGTCTTGCTTTGGTGATAAACAACCGGGCGGAATTACTGAATGCACTGCATGTCTGGTTAGACAGCGGAAGTGTGACAAGCGGGGCATATGGCGAGGTTCATGGTGAGGAGAGACCGGCAGGCGGTGAGGACGTTGCAATACAGGCTGACGAAACCTATGAAGGCTTAGCCGCCTTATGGGTGCGGGGTGCTAGCATAAACTGGCATAAGCTACACACAGAAGCCAGACCGGCAAAGATATCTCTGCCAGGATACCCATTTGAACGAGAAGCTTATAGGGTCTCTGACATTAAAAACGCGAATAATCTTCAAGTCCAATCTAACGAACTTACCAGTGATAATAAGTTCCATAAACCGTCATTGGTATATCTCTTCCCTGGTGTTGGCGATCATTACGTCAATATGGGAAGAGAGCTTTATGAGGAAAAAACAGTTTTTCGTGATCATATGGATGAGTGTTTTGACATCCTTCAGCAAGAAAATAACCTTGATTTGAAAAGGGCTTTATTTACCGACAAATGGAGCAAGGGTAAAGGTAACAATCAGGATACCAAAATAGATCTAAGAAAAATGCTTAGAGGCAATGCTGAAGCTGATTCCGAAAAAGGATTATTGGCGGAAGTTCAATACAGTCATGCTGCGGTTTTTTGTGTCGGATATGCTTTAGCAAAATACCTTATCGATAAAGGGCTGTCTCCCCAAGCCTTGCTGGGCGATAGTCTGGGCGAGTATACGGTGGCCTGTGTCGCTGGGGTTTTTAGCTTAAAGGATGCGCTTAATCTGGTAGTTGAAAGAGCAAGGCTGATACAAACCTTGCCTGAAGGTGCTATGACAGTTGTTACTTTGTCGGCATCAGCGTTGCGGCCACTCTTGGTTGCAGGAACCTACATTTCCATTAAAAATACGCCTGATTTATGCGTCGTTTCAGGTTGGATAGAGGCTATTGAACAACTGGAAGAGACACTCAGTGTTCAAGAGGTGGTATATCGGAGAGTGGATAATCCTTATCCACTACACTGCGAGCTGATGACTCCTCTAATAGATGAGCTGAGTAAGCTACTTAATGGCGCCATCTTCAAGCCACCTTCTATTCCTTATATTTCTAATATTACGGGTACCTGGGTCAGCCATTCTCAGGCTGTCGATCCTAAGTTTTGGTTAAGACACACCTTGGAAACAGTACGTTTTTCTGAAGGTATACAGGAATTATTAAAGCAACCTAGAATTTATGTTGAAGTAGGGCCTGGGGCTAGCCTTGGCAGCTTTTTATTGTTGCATGAACAAGACAGAGAAGATTTATCAGAAGAGATCACTTACCAGACTCTGCCTGGAGAGCATGAGGGAACTTCTGCTTTGGAAATGGTGAATAATACGGTTAAATCATTAGCTGAGAAGTTTGATGTTAGCAATATGCCTTCTGAACAAACACTGGAGTTAATGAGTTTTGAAGAAGTCTGGTTGGAGCAAAACCTTAGCGATTCAAAGGTGAGCTTTAAGCCCCAAACGGTGGTGTGCTTTTTGGCCGATAGTCAAAAACAACAGATATTGCAGGAGCACTTTGAACAGATAGTTCCCGACAGTCAACTGGTGTTTGTCGCACCGGGGGCTCGCCAACAAAAACTCAGTGATCATCACTACCTTATTGTACCAGGCGACATTTCTGGCTGGCAGGTTTGTCTGGAACAGATCAAAGCAGACTTTGGTTGCATAACCGCAGTGACTTACCTGTGGCCACTGGAGTCAAAAGAGTACATCAAATATTATCAGTTCATTATGAGATTGATCCAGGCTCTGGTGCGTTCCGGGACAATGCCGCAGCGTATTTTGTTGAGCGGTCAGTGTTTAGCTAATCAGAGCCCGGAGCATCAATGCTATCTGGAGTCCTGGATAGGTTTTGAACGCTCTCTCAAACAGGCTCTGCCAGAAAGTCAACTGGCTTGTGTGATTCAGGTATATGAAGAAGAGCCTGACGTTAAACAACCGCTAAGGCGTATATGTGAGGAATTGTGCTATAGCAGCGATTTTAGCAGTGTACTTTATCGTGACGGACAGCGTTATCAGTCACGAGTGCAAGAGACGACGCTACCCCCACAGTCTCCGGGTAAGAAACTGTTTAGCGCGGGAGAAACCTGGTTGATTACCGGAGGTTTGGGCGGACTAGGCGGGTTGTTTGCAACGCATCTGGCGGGTTATGGAGTAAATCTGATCCTGAGTGGGCGTTCTCCACTGAATAAAGAGGGAGAACAGCGCTTAAATCAGCTGGCCTCCTCCGGCGTGAAAGTACATTATATCTGCGCCGATGTAACAGATCGTGAAGCAATGTCAGGGGGACTGGCAGTGGCCTGCCGTAAGGTAGGCGCGATAGATGGCCTGTTACATGCCGCGGGTGTTCCGGGCAGCGTCAGTATTTTTGAGCAGACGGAGTCAGGCTTCCATGAGGTAATAGATGCCAAAATTTCCGGTACTCTGTTGCTTGACGAATTACTGGCAGGGCAGCCCTTAAAACATGTGCATTATTTCTCTTCAGCAGCGGCGATAGTGGGAGACAATGGCTCCTGCGATTATGCGACGGCAAATCGTTTCCAGATGGCTTATGCCGCGTATCGCAATAAACATGCGCAACTGGCGGGTAAAGCCAGCGTTATCAACTGGACATACTGGCTTGACGGCGGCATTAAATACGCCAGCGATGAGTTGCTGGACAGTTTTGCATCAGGTGGGCAACAGACTATTACCTCGGTACAGGGACTGGCGTTCTTTGAACAGGTGCTTTCTGCCGGACTGACTCAGCAAATGATACTGTTTGGCGATCGTAAAAAAACCGAAAGCATGATAGCCCTTCAGGTGAATGGTGAATCTATCCGAGAACTTGGTTCAAAAGATAATATCAATGCGTTAACTGATGCGCCTGTCCAGAGCTCTTCAGCGCTTAAATTACCTGAATTAAAGTCCTTGGTACAAGAAGATATCAAAAATCATATCAATCAATTATTGCGAATTCCGTTACATCGAATTGATGTAAATACCAGGTTTGCAAACTATGGTTTTAACTCAGTCGTATTTACCACTTTTGCCAATAAACTGTCTAAGCATTTTGGTTTCAATATCATTCCTGCGATATTTTATGGTTATTCCACTGTTAATCAGTTTGCTGACTATTTAATTGAAGAACGAGTTGCAGAAATTTCTAAGTACTATCAATCAGATGACAACCAGATTCCAGATGAAAAACGCAATAATTCTCAGGCTGCCTTAAAGACAGTGTCATCTTCTCAAACCACAGGCTGTAAAACCTTCAAGCCCGTTATGGCTCAGGCGCCAGTCACCGTATCTGAAACGCCTGAAGCGATTGCTATTATTGGCTTAAGTGGTCGTTTTCCAAAGGCTAATACATTGGATGAATTCTGGCAAAGAATCAAAAACGCCCAGAGCAGTATCTCAGAGATTCCCCCGGAACGTTGGGATTGGCAGGAAAGTTCAAAGGGATTTACGGAATCCCGCAAAGCTGCGAATAAATGGGGGACTTTTATCTCAGATGTTGAATGTTTTGATTCTCTTTTCTTTGAAATTTCACCCAGAGAAGCGGAAGGTATTGACCCAAGGCAACGTCTATTTCTTGAAGAAGCTTGGCATACGCTGGAAGATGCAGGTTATATGGGGAGCAGAATCAAAGGTAAAAATTGTGGTGTTTTTGTTGGTGTAGAAGAAGGTGAGTATGGCTTCTATGCAGAAGTTGAAAAACCACTGAATGGCAACCACAATGCAACCTTACCTGCTCGCATTGCTTATCTGTTGGATCTAAGCGGACCTAACGTTGCGATAGCTGCTGCATGCTCTTCCGGTCTTGTAGCGTTACATCAGGCTTGCCAGGCGCTTCGTCAGGGAGATTGTGATTTAGCTTTAGTCGGTGGTGCATCGCTATTAATGACACCCCTGACCCATGTTGCAATGAGCTCTATTGGTCTTTTATCTCCCTCTGGCAAGGCTCATATTTTTGACAAACGAGCTGATGGGATGGTCGTTGGCGAGGCCATTGTTTCTGCCTTACTTAAGCCACTTTCTCAGGCCAAACGAGACAATGATCACATTTACGCTTGTATAAAGGGAAGTGGTGTAAATTATAATGGCAAAGGCAACGGCATGATGGCTCCTAACTTGTTAAGAGAAGCCGACCTGCTAACGACCACGTTCGACAAGTATCATGTTGATCCACAAAACATTCAGTTTGTTCTGTCTCATAGCTCAGGAACCAAACTGGGAGATGCTATCGAAGTGGCGGCACTGACAATGTCATTTGCTAAGTACACCAATAAAAAATCTTATTGTTCAATAAGTTCTGTAAAACATTTAATGGGGCACTCCTTTGCAGCATCGGGTATGGTGAGTCTGGTTTCTATGATTATGTCTATCCAAAATCGAACTATTCCGGGCTTGCACCATTTCCAAAGCAGTGGAGATAATATCCAATTTGCCGATACGCCTTTCATCGTCAATACTGAAAACCTAAACTGGGAAACTCCGACAGGAATACTTAAAACCGGAATTATCAGTACTTTTGGTACCAGCGGCACTAATGCCTTGGCAATCATTGAAGAGCATATCGATGAAAATTGCGACTATAGTCACCCGGTTCTTAGCCCTCAGATGAATCACTTATTTGTATTTTCTGCCAGAAACAGTAAACAGCTCCAAGTGTACGCAAAGCAGTTTGTAGACTATCTGGAAAATGGCGTCAGACACACTCTTGCAGATATTGCCTTTACTCTGAGTGTCGGTAGAGAACACATGAATTCAAGGCTAGCCATAATAGCAAATAACCGTGAAGAACTGATTGAATCTCTGAATGGTTACATTGTCACCTTTAAACAGCAAGATACTGAGGCTACATCATTATTCTTTGCAGGAGACGTGGAAGAAGAAACGCCTTCAGGCTTTAACCGCTTGTTTACTAAGGAACTTGGGCGTGAAATTTCGGCCTTAGATAGCGAGCGAGTAAGTCTGGAAAGGACGGCATTTTTATGGGTCAAAGGCGCTGGACTGGATGAAAAAGCCATTAATGAGAAAAATGGATATCACATTGTATCTCTACCAGGATACCCCTTTGAAAAACAAAGATATTGGGCTATCCCAAATAGTATTAACTGTAAGGATATTTCGCAAAATCAATTACGTTCCAGTGTGCAGGTAAAAAATTCAGATTCGTCTAATCAAACCAGTTTGGCTCACCAGATCAAATGTAATATCAGCGAACTACTCAACGTCCCGGTTACTGAGCTAACGCCAAATAAATCTTTGGTCAGTTTTGGTTTTACCTCGATACAGGCTATCCAGCTTAAATACAAAATTGAACAACAATACAAGATCGAACTCAGTAATTCCGTGGTAAATGAGCATAAATCTGTAGAAGAGTTAATTAATGGTATTAAAAATATATTAGAATCCGTTGCGCAAACTAATAATATAAAGCATTGGGCAGGAGACCTCGCTTCAACCACAACTGAAGAGGTAAAACTCATCTCTGAAGACAAGGACGTAGAGACAAAACCATTAATTATCAAAGATCTCAACAGCAGGTTTGCGCCTTTTCCATTGAATGATATTCAGGAATCCTATTTTATTGGTCGTAAGTTTGATATTGATGGCAGCCAGTCAGGTAGTCAGGTCTATTTTGAATTTGAAGTATCGAATCTGGATGTTTATCTACTCAATCAGGCATGGCAAAAATTAATCAATAGCCAGGAAATGCTGCGATGCATCACGGACGGCTATGGTAAACAAAGAATTTTGCAAACAGTTCCTGAATACATTTTTAAAACTATAGAATTGCGGCTTCTGAATGAGACGGCAAGAGAAACCAAATTTCAGAAAATTAGAAAGAGTATTTCCCATAAAATTTATGACTTAAGTCTGTGGCCTTTATTCGAGATCAAAGTAAGTGTGCACCCGGATGACCGCTTTATCGTTCATTTTAGTATTGATTTATTCATTGTAGATGGTAAGAGCATCAATAATCTGCTCAATAAATGGCAGGCACTTTACATTGATTTATCCGCACAGCCCACTGTACCCGATATCAGCTTTAGAGACTATGTGTTAGGCATTAAGAACTCAGAAAAAAGTCAACGTTATCAAAAAGATATGGAATATTGGCTGGGTAAGCTTGATGATATGCCGCAAGGTCCTGATATATCATCAGTTAATAAAACCGAAGAGAATAGAGAAAGTGCTTCAGACAGAAAAAGGTTAACTGCAGTGTTTGAAGAAGAAGAATTCTTTGTCTTACAACAAAAAGCAGAGGCATTAAATGTATCAACGACCACGTTGATCTTGAGTGTGTTTTGTGAGGTTCTATTTTATTGGACTAATGAAACGCCCTATTCTTTGGTAATGACTTATCACAACCGACAGCCTATACATCCACAAATTGACGATGTTATTGCCCCATTTACCTCAACCAATATATTTACCTTTGGCAATTCAAAGGCACCTTCATTCGAAACTCAGGTAAAAGCAAATCAAAGTGTTCTTTGGGCGGATCTGGATCATAACAGCACCAGCGGTATTAGTGTATTAAGGAACCTCAAGAAAAAAAGGAAAGTGGCTTCATCGCTTTCTCTTCCAGTCGTGTTTACCTCTTCGCTTAGCTCAATAAAGAGCGATTCGGCTGCTAATGATAGTCCTATATTAGGAAAAGTCCTGTACCGCCTGACTCAAACCCCTCAGGTTTATCTGGACCATCAATTGAATGAAGAAAAGGGGAAATTGGTGGTAAATTGGGATATCGACGAATCCAGATTTAACAGCGTGACAGTAAGTAGCAAGTTTGATCAATATTGTCGGTTGTTGCGAAAGCTGGTCGCCGGTGAAAAACTGGATAATGAAACCTTCAAAACGGAGCTTCTTACAGACACTGAAAGACAGGCTCCTGATGGCAGGGTTATCAATCAAAATAGATATCAGGAATTACTTGGCAAGCTGAATCTTGTACATGATGAATCCAATGACTTTGAACCATTCCCATTGACAGATTTGCAACAGTCTTATGCCTTTGGCCGCTCGTTATATTCCCCAAAAGCGCCGGAAAATTGCGCCACCTATATAGAGATATCCTACAAAAATCTTAATATCGAAGAGTTGAACCGGGCCTTAAGACATTTGATGGAAACTCATTCAATGCTGGTGTGTGAAATTAGCGGAACGGGTAGTCAACGTATCAATAAACAGATTCCATCTTATACCATCTCGGTGACGGATGTAACAGAGCAATCTGAGGCTGAGGTAGAAAGGTTTCTAAAAGAGAAGAAAAACCAAATGCTGGGAAACGTGTTCGAGCTCGGCAAGTGGCCTTTCTTTGATTTGCAGGTAACCCAATTGAACCAACAAGAGTCAAGAATTCATTTCTGTATTGATATGATAATCGCTGATGTCAATAGCATCTTTAACTTACTCCGCCAGTTGCTGTCTTGTTTGAAAGATCCAGAACTTAAGTTAGTAAAGCCTAAACTGTCATATCGAGATTATGTCCTCACTCTTGAGAACTTCAAAAAAACGGAGTCTTATGAATTAAGCAAACAATATTGGGAAAATCGATTTTTAAATATGCCAGGTGGGCCTGTCTTGCCCGTTTTGAATAGTAAAAAAACGGCTAATGGAACAGAAAGACATAGCTACAAGTCTAGGGTAAGTAACTGGCATAAAATAGAGAACAAAGCCAGAGAACTGGGTGTAGAACCCGGGATGGTGCTTTTAAGCCTGTACGCTGAAATCATGCAGCAATGGTCAGCGTCGAAAAACTTTACAATCGTGATCCCTTGCTGGGATAGATTACCTATCCATCAGGATATAAATGCGGTTATTGGTGATTTTACGGCTATGAGCTGGTTGGAAGTTTCAGAAGATAATCGTTCTTTGATTGATAAAATAAAACAGACAGATTCTGCCGTTAAAACAGACTTAAACCATAGGGGGGTTAGTGGTCTTGTGGGACTAAGACGTTTAGCCAGAAGCAAAAATTCACTGATGCCTGAGTTTCCCTTTGTTTTCACTAACCTGTCGCAGGGCACTGAGTTCACAGATTCGGATGATATTAAATATATCGATCTTACGAGTAAAACGCCGAACATCAATATTGACTGCGCAAGTGTTGTTGTAGAAGATACTCTAAAGTTTCAATGGGATGTGGCGAAAGGTATGTTCCCGGACGGTCTTGTGGAAGAAATGTTTATTAGTTATTCCAAGGCAATAGAAGCACTGATACAAAATGAAGATTGGAACAATGTGAAGATCTGCTGATACAGAAGTGTAGATAGCATCTCTAAAGAATGTGCTACTCATTTGACGTTCAAATGGTTATTAATTCAATAGCAAAAGAGCGCCAATTTGTAGCGAAATGGTAGGTATATTCACCTATTTGATTCTTTTATCTTGTGCTAATATTTCTGGTATAGTGCTAAAAATTGATATTGTGGAGCGATATTGTGTCTGATAATTTCGGTCGTATGCCCGATATCGGTGAAAGAGCAAATATGATGTTGCTACAGTCGCTCTAATAGTTCATTCGTCATTATTTGAACACGCAGCGTTGAGTAGAGTTGAAAATATAATTGATTTATACCTGTGCTCATTGAAACTGCTTGATTTTCGCCCAAATGAGGTTCAGGGTATCCGTCATGAAAATATTCATTACCGATGAACAAAAAGCCGAACTTGAACACCTCCATCACACCTGCCGTGATAAGAGAGAGAGTGATCGCATCAAAGCGGTCCTCCTGGCCTCTGAGGGCTGGAGTTCTGTCATGATCGCTCAGGCCCTGCGCCTGCATGAAACGACCGTTAATCGTCATATCAGCGATTACCTTAATCACCGTAAAATCAAGCCCGAAAATGGCGGCTCTCAGAGCCATCTCAGCGAAACACAGACTCAGGAACTTATCGCCTATCTGACCGCGAATCTTCTGCCTACCACACAGGCGGTTATCCGCCTTGTCAAAGAAGCGTGGGATATCCGTTACACCGTTCCCGGCATGAATAAATGGCTGCGCCACAAGGGATTCAGTGATAAAAAGCCGACCGGCGTGCCACACAAGTTCAACGCGGAACAGCAGCGGGCCTTTATAGAAACCTACGGGAAACTCAAGCAGGAAGCCGGAAACCATGAGCCCATCCTGTTCATTGATGGCGTCCATCCCACGCAGGGGACGAAACTGGCTTATGGGTGGATGCGTAAAGGTCAGAAAACCGCGGTGAAAACCACGGGAAGCCGTACCCGTCTGAACCTGATGGGGGTCCTTAATCTGGCTGATATTAGTAAAACGGTCGTACGCGAGTATGACCGTATCGACAGTTATCACATCGCCGAGTTTTTCATTGCCATCCGTGAGACCTATCCGGTCAGTCAGAAGGTTCATATTATCCTTGACGGAGCCGGTTACCACCGAAGCAGGCTGGTGAAAGACTGGGCTTATGTGATGAATATTGAGCTTCATTACCTGCCGCCGTACAGCCCGAATCTGAACCCGATAGAAAGGCTGTGGAAGGTGATGAATGAACAAGTCAGGAATAACCGTTATTTCGCCTCGACGACCTTGTTCAAGCAGGCAATACATCGCTTTTTTACGGAAATATTACCGGAACTGGCCGGGAACCTGTCGTGCCGTATTAATGACAACTTCCAGGTTATGAATCCTGCATCTTCAAGTTAAGCGGGTATATACCCGTAATCATTGAAGATGCTTGATTTTATCCGAAATGGAGATCATTATCCTTGCTATGAAAATATTTATTACATCAGAACAAAAAATCAAACTTGAACGTCTTCACGACACCACTCGTGATGGTCAGGTACGAGACAGAATAAAAGCTATCCTTCTGGCTTCTGAAGGGTGGAGTTCTGTGATGATAGCCCAGGCATTGCGACTCCATCAGACCACGGTTGACCGCCATATCAGTGATTACCTTAATCAAGGTAAACTTAAATCTGATAATGGGGGGTCTGATAGTTTACTTTCCCGGGAACAAACTGATTTTTTAATCAACCACTTATCTCAACATCTTTTCCATCACACCCATGAAATCGTGGCCTATGTTGCTCAGCTCTGGAATATTACCTTTAGCATTCCCGGCATGAATAAATGGCTACACCGTCAGGGTTTTTCTTATAAAAAACCGTGTGGCGTCCCTCATAAATTCGACGCAGAAAAACAGCGACAATTTATTGAGTATTATGAAAATCTTAAAGTCACAGCGAAAGACGAACCCATCCTTTTTCTTGATGCTGTTCACCCGACTCAAGGCACCAAACTCAGTTATGGCTGGGAGAAAAAAACCGTCAAGACAACAGGAAGCCGAACTCGCCTGAATCTATTGGGTGCCTTCAACCTGAATGCCATTGGTCGTACGGTGTTCCAGGAATATCAAACCCTCAATGACTACAACATTTGCTGTTTTTTCAATGAAATAAGAAAGTCTTATCCTGACTATCATCAAAAAATTCACCTTATTGTGGATGGAGCGGGTTACAACAAAGCTCATCTTGTGAAGGAGTGGGCTTATGTTAGCAATATTGAGTTACATTACCTTCCTCCCTATAGCCCAAATTTAAACCCGATAGAACGATTATGGAAGGTCATGAATGAACAGGTTCGAAATAACCGTTATTTCGCGGATAAACATGAATTTCGAGACAAAGTCTTCAAATTTTTCACCACAACGCTACCTGATATAGCGGACTCGCTGATGTCTAGAATTAACGACCATTTTCAGGTGCTAAAAACTGCATCTTGAAGTTTCTTGGGTATAGTATGTTTGAAGGTTAGGTATTAATAATACAAATTGTTTTCACATTGAAAGGAGAATAATTAACATGATTACATTTATGTTTCCAGGGCAAGGTTCTCAGAAAAAAGGAATGGGTGGAAGCTTATTTGATGAATTCGGTAAGTTAACGAAAAAAGCCGATGATATTCTTGGTTATTCGATTAAAGAGCTGTGTCTTAATGATCCTCTCAGAGAACTGAATCAAACACAATTCACTCAGCCAGCGCTATATGTAATCAATGCTTTTTCTTATTTGAAAAAAATCAAGGAAACAGGCACTAAACCCGACTATGTTATCGGGCATAGTTTGGGTGAGTTTAATGCACTTTTAGCCGCTAACTGTTTTGACTTTGAAGATGGTCTGAGAATAGTGCAAAAGCGTGGAGAATTAATGAGTAAGGCCAGCAATGGAAGCATGGCTGCTATTGTTGATGGTACCAAACAGCAAATTGAAGATATTCTTCATTCTAATAACTTGATGAACATAGATATTGCTAATTATAATACCCATTCTCAATTTGTCATTTCAGGGTTAAAGCAAGAAATTGATGCGTCAGAGATGTTGTTCAGAAAAACAGATATGCATTTTTATCCACTCAATGCCAGTGGTGCATTCCATTCCCGATTTATGGAATCAGCAAAAAATGAATTTCATTCCTTTTTGCAACAATTCCAATTCAACGAGTTAACTATTCCAGTCATTTCAAATATGACAGCACAGCCTTATGTTCAGGAACAGATCACAGACACTTTATCCGGGCAGATTTCTAATGCTGTTAAGTGGTTTGAATCCGTTGAGTTTTTAGTAAGTATAGGGAATCCGATGGAGTTTGTGGAAATAGGATTTAGTGAAGTACTGACTAAACTTGTCGATAAAATTATAACTACGCCGCAAGCAAAAAAAGTTGAAGCTACACCTCAATTGGCGCAGCCAGGCAACTCTGTATCACGTGATACGAGTAAACCACTAAGTGCTTTGGAAAAAGTCAAAGCGTGGAACTACAAAAACCCTGTTGGCACCAAAGTGAAATCCACGACAATGAATTACAATAATCTGGAAACTCGAACAGAAGCAGTTGTCTTATTTGGACACCGGGCAGCTATTTACATGAAGGGCTATAATGGCTACTTTGATCTTGATGAGATAGTGCCTATCTAGAGATTCCTGTTCAAGTAAGGGCAGAAACTCTTTTTATGAGGCGTTGATATTATTTTTGAAGTTTAAAATGTATTAATAATGTTGCTTATAAAAAATAACTTTAACATGAAATTTGTACTATATGAAGAAATTAGAAGCTATTGATGCAGTGGTTGAACTACTCAGAAGAGGAAAGTTCGATTACGCGGATGAAAAAGTTTGTCAAAGTCAGATGGAATCTCTATTTATAAAAACAGGTGTTGTGTTTGAAAAAGAATATGCATTTGAAAATGGAACTGTCGATTTTTTCTTTCCCAGATCTGGAATAGTGTTAGAGGTTAAAGCTCGCAAACATTGGAACAAAATGCGCGTATATAGGCAAAAATAAATGGTAAGCCTGTTCGAATTTATCAACTTGGCATAGGTCAGTTATAGCTATGCAGCGCAAGACTTACGGCATACTTAAATTCGAAAAGGAAAAATGGGTAATAAGGAAGCTTATTCCCCACGTTGCGCTTCGCCTAAAACAACTATTTCCCAAAATTCCGGTCTCTCGTTCGGGATCTTTTTATCTGAATGATCAAATAGATGTTGCTGCTGATTTAGTTTGGTTTTGTTCCAGATATCCTCTGGTTATTTCTGAGAAGCATCTAAGCTATCTCAAGGAGCGTTCTGACAGTTTTTATCAGGAACAAGCGCGTGCAGAAGCGATTTTGCAACCTGATTATATACCGTCAAGTACAGGGTGAGATCACGAACGTTATTTAATCAAGATTAATCCATTTGACCCATGAATTAAGTTGTGATCTTATACTCCTTTTTTCGGGAACCCTCTAATGGAACTTGATGCCTTTTCTCAGTATTTCGGTGATATTAACGATCCTCGCCAGTCTGCCAAAATCAGCTATCCCCTGTTTGATGTACTTTTTTTGACAATGTGTGCCGTCCTGACGGGAGCTGAAGGTTGGGAAGATATCGAAGACTTCGGAAATATGCGCTGCAATTGGCTTCAGGAAAAGGGATTTTTTCAAACCGGCTTACCCGTACATGACACAATAGCACGTATCATTTCCCGCCTTGATCCTGCTCAGTTTCAACGCTGCTTTATTCGCTGGACTCAGGCGGTCAGTGAACGCACCGACGGGGAAATCATCGCGATTGATGGCAAAGCCTTACGGAGTACCGGGAATTGGCATCAGCGATTATCGCCTATCCATATGGTGAGCGCATTTGCTACGGCCAATGGCGTTATCATGGGGCAGTTAAAAACCGAAAACAAGTCTAATGAAATCACTGCCATCCCTAAATTAATTGATTTACTGGACATCAAAGGTTGTTTGGTCACCCTCGATGCAATGGGATGCCAGACTAAAATTGCCAAAAAAATTATTGCTCAGGGCGGTGATTATCTGTTGTCCGTAAAAGAGAATCAGGCAACATTACATCGCGCAGTGAAACAAGCGCTGTCAGCACAAGTGACTGCGGTCAGTCAGCCAGAAAATGTCAGTATAGAACAAGGGCATGGACGAATTGAGTTACGTGAGTACCATGTTCTACCGGCAGGAGAACTTGCCGCGCAATTTCCGGAATGGAAAGGTTTAAAAAGCCTTGGCGTAGCAATGCGATATCGCCTTGATAAAAAGGGAAAAAAAGAATCATTGGACTACCATTATTACATCAGCTCAGCAGCGCTTGAGGCAGACCGCTTTAAGGCGGTAGTGCGAGGTCATTGGGGAATTGAAAACTGCGTTCATTGGGTGCTCGATGTTTCCATGAATGAAGATGCGTGCGCCATTCGTCGCGGTAACGGTGCCGAGATATTAGCGGGTATGCGACACCTCTCACTGAATATGTTGCGTGCAGAAACCAGCATAAAAGCCAGTATCAGACGAAAAACGAATATGGCCAATATGAGCAGTGAGGATTTGGACAAGGTATTAATTGCAGGTTTTCAGGTGTTGAGCAAGAAATAAACATTCATGCTCTTGCCCTGCCGTCAAGTAGGAATGGTCTTAGGGAAAATCAGTCTCTTAGGTCTTATCAGCTAAGAGCATTAGACTTAATTGCCCAAGTTAAAAACCTATTACTTATTGATGACATTGGCCTTGGAAAAACATATGAAGGATTGGGTATTGCGCTTTTGCCTAATGCTTTACCTTTGGTTATCGTGGTTGAGCCCCATTTACAGAACCAGTGGGCAGAAAAAGCTCAAAGCTTTATTCAGTTTCGTGTTCACAAAATAAAAAGTAATACGCCTTATCCGTTACCCTCCGCTGATATTTATATATTCAAATATACTCAATTGTCGCCATGGATTGATGTACTCACACAAGGCTGGATCAAGGCGATTGCCTTTGACGAAGTTCAGCAACTTAGAACCGGAGTGGACTCAGCAAAAGGTAAGGCTGCCCAGTCCATATGTTTAAAAGTACCACTGAGGGTCGGGCTAACGGCAACTCTCATATACAATTATGGCATCGAAGCCTGGAATATTGTGAGTATTTTACGGCCTGGATTATTGGGTACTCGTGAAGAATTCTTGAGAGAGTGGTGTAAGGATTCGTTCAAAAGTAAGGGGGTTGTTAAAGATCCCGATGCATTAGGCGCCTATTTGCAAGAATCTTTAATGGTATTAAGGCGTAAAAAGTCTGATGTAGGGCAGGAAGCAAAACAAACTGCACCACATATTGAATGGGTAGAACCTAATGCTAAAGCTGTATCAGACACGGTGGTTCTTGCTCAACAGCTTGCTGTTAAAACGTTAACTGCTGATTTTACTGAATTAGGACAAGCAGCCCGAGAATTTGATCTTAAAATGCGTGAAATGACCGGCATTGCGAAAGCCACACAGGTGGCTGGGTTTGCCCGAATGTTTGTAGAATCCGGCACGCCAATAATTCTTTTTGGTTATCACCATGAAGTCTATAGAATTTGGGAAAAAGAGCTGGCTGATCTGAATCCTTTGTTTTTTACAGGCAGACAGACCCAGTCTCAAAAGGAAAAAAACAAAAACGCCTTTCTTGAAGGAAAATCAAATATTCTGATCATGAGTTTGCGTTCAGACGCAGGTACTGATGGCTTACAATATCGGTGTTCTACCGTCATTATGGGTGAGTTCGATTGGTCACCTAAAATTCATGAACAGTGTATTGGGCGTGTTGACAGAGATGGCCAGGAGAATGAGGTTTTTACTTTTTATGTCGCCACCAAATTTGGCTCTGATCCGGAACTTATTGATACGATTGGACTTAAAGAATCCCAAAGTAGAGGGATAATTGACCCAGATAGTGAAGCTACAATTTATCAGATTGATGAAGAGCGTATTAAGAAGATGGCTGAAAAATATCTCCTTTCGCAGGGGGTTGAGGTACCTAAAAGACAAGACTCAAGAGAGCAGCTCAGCATTGAACAGTTAGTCGATATTATATAAATCGGTATTAAATACAGACTAGTTAGGTAGCAAAGTACGCTAATTTCTGCGATCCAAAATAGGCGTTTGTTGTAAAAGTAGTAACTTATTGAATGCGGCCATCAATTTGCCAAAACCGACTCATTTATGTTCAAAATCTATATTGCATCACATAAAAATTATTTCATTAAGTGGTTATTGTGGCGGTATAATTGAGAACAAAGAGAATAAGCATGTCGGAAGTAGAATGTCTTAGGTAAGTTGTACTTAGTATGCAGCAAACGTAATTGCCCAAAAAAGAGTTAATGACATAGCAAATCTAAATTCATTTCACTATTAGCCGAGCCTGACAATAGGCAAAATCACAGGCGAATAATTGGATGATTTCTAATTGCTCAACTTAGTAGACTATGGAAAGTGTATTTATGAGAGTATTTGCAGTATCTGATCTTCATGTGGACCACGAAATCAACCTGAAATGGTTAAAGGGATTGTCTAATTCCGATTTTAAAGATGATATACTCATTTTAGCTGGAGACATTACGGATAACTTAAATCTATTAGGGAAAAGCTTTCAAATCTTGGCGTCACGATTCAACAAAGTTCTTTTTGTGCCTGGAAATCACGATTGTTGGGTGATAAGGGATCAGATAAATACGTCTATCGAAAAATTTCATAAAGTTATTGACGTATGTTCAGATTTTGGCGTTGGTACGGATGTTTACCAAGTGGAGAATCTCACCATAGTACCACTTTTTAGTTGGTATGATTTTTCGTTTGGTAAGCCTTGTATGCAGCTAAAAGCCTCATGGGGGGATTTTTTTTGTTGTAAATGGCCAGATAATTACCTTGTTACTGACATAGCTGATTATTTCCTTTCCATGAATATTGAACGCTTATCAACGGTTAACGATCTGGTCATCAGCTTTTCTCACTTTTTGCCAAGGATAGATATCATGCCTGACTTTATACCTGAAAGTATTCGGTATCTTTATCCGGTATTGGGGAGTTACAAGCTGAATGAGCAGTTAAATATTCTAAATCCTCAAATCCATATTTACGGCCATAGTCATGTTAACTGGCAGGTGCAATTGGGTGGTGTGCAATTTATTAATAATGCCTACGGTTATCCGACTGAAACCAGAATTACACGCAAAGATTTACGTTGCGTTTACGAATCTTAGAACCATAAATAATATTGACTATATGAATATAGCAGACAATGAAATACATATTTGGTATGCCTGTGATGAGGAAATTGATGCTGAATTTGCTTTATTACATTATAAACAATTTCTCACTCTCGACGAACTTGAGCAGTACAAAAAGTTCTATTTTGAAAAGAATAAACATCAATACCTTGTCACCCGAACCCTAGTACGTCATGTACTTTGTAAATACCTGCAAGATGTGTTACCCATGGAATTAAAGTTCGTGACTAATACCAATAAAAAACCTTACGTTTCACCAAGCCAAATGCGTTTTCCTTTGCAATTCAATATTTCTCATACTGATAAAATGATTGTCATAGCTGTAACAAAATCAAATGAAGTAGGGATTGATGTGGAATATCTGGATCGAGACAACTGTACCTTCGACATTGCAGAACGTTTTTTCGCTGAATCAGAGTATCAACAATTAAAAGCATTATCACCAGAACAGCAGAAAAGACGTTTCTTTAGTTTGTGGACTCTCAAGGAGGCTTATGTTAAAGCCTGCGGTAAAGGGCTTTATATCCCTCTTGACGAATTCTGGTTTTCCTTTCCTTGCGTTGATGCTATTGACATTACATTTTCTGCCTCTCGATATGATGACCCCAATAATTGGCAGTTTTGGCAAATAGAGCCTGATAAGCACCATTTAGTTTCACTTGCCATTCAGCAAAACCCATCACTCTTGTATAATTTAGTAATGCGCAAAATAACGCCACTATTGGGAAATGAAATTGTTAATTATTTGGTAACAGCCTCAAAAACCTAAGCTGTTATAAAGAAGCGCTGGAAAAAGGAAGATATTCAGAGTACGTGATTGTAATAGTTTTACTTATATCAGCAATAATCAATCATATTGGTTACTTTTTGATAGCCTTAAATTTGATCAAGTCGTTCGATTCGTTTATATTGTTTGAATCATACCATTATTCAATGAGGAGATTATTATGGATGCTCTTTCTGCCAATGAAGCCAAAACTCAGTTTGGCGACATGCTACTCAAAGCACAACGTGCCCCAATCCAAATAAATAAAAACGGAAAACCCGTTGCGGTTGTTATCTCAATGGATGAGTACGAATGTATTGAAACACTCCGGTTAAAATTATTACAGTCAAGAGCGGCACAGGCCAGCGTTGATATTGAATCCGGTAACACCGCCGATGGTGAAGCTTTTTTTAATGAACTGAGATCAGGTCTGTACGATTAGAACTGCACATATTAAGGAGAAAAAAATGTCTGTCGCCGGGTTGAGTGCAGAACAATTACAGCGGGTGAAGCGTATACACGACTATGCTACCCGTTTTCCTCTTACCGAGACCGGCGATATGCAATTACTGAAAACGTGTTACGACTATATGGGTATATTCAAACAGGTGACAGACAGTACATCAACTGCCCAACTGGATGATATCTGCCAGCAATACACCGGATTTTTCCGATTCGCCAAACTGATGGAAATGCTGGCTCAGGGTATTGCTGAGGGCATCATCGACGTTCCCAGGGATCATTAACCATAATGGACATACCAAACTACCGCTTAACGCCTGATGCACAGGCCGATCTTATTGAAATCCGCCGTTTTACTGTACAGCAATGGGGTAAGATGCAATCGGAAAAATACCTGTCAGAACTTCAACAAACCTTTCGTTTGCTGGCTGTTACCCCTGCTCTGGGGAGAGGCAGGCCGGACGTGGGAGCGGAAGTATTGAGTTTTCCTCATGTCAGTCATGTTATTTATTACATAATCCATGAACGGCAACCGGTTGTATTTGGTGTACTGCACAAACGAATGGTGCCCGCAAATCATCTGGGCGGACGCGGGATGATTTGACTATTTGGCCTCACTGAATCCGGGACTCACAATGGAAAATATCAAGCGTATTCACTTATTATCCAGTACAGAAATCGAAGAACTTTATGCCCGTCCCGAATTCAATGATCACGAACAAAACCTGTATTTTTCCTTAAGTCCGGCAGAACGGGCTGCTCTCGAACAGTTCCGTAATACCCAGACCCGCATCCATTTCATCCTGCAACTGGGCTATTTCAAGGCTAAACAACAGTTTTTCAACCTGTCACTTGATGAGGTCAGCCACGATGTTCAGTATATTGTGGCCACTTATTATAGCGATACTGATGCGGCCCTGTTCAAAGGCACACTCTCCCGCAAATATATGCGCAGTCAGCGACAGGCAATACTCTCGCTCTTTGGTTACCGAAACTGGTCTTCTCAATATACGGCTGAAATAGAATCTCATCTCGCCTATTTGTTGCGTTACTATCCCAAAAGGCACAATGCGTTTCGTCAACTGCTGGCGTACTTTGGGCATCAAAAGTTGATGATTCCGTCCTACCGAATATTACAGGATATGTTCAGCCACGCATTTATTGCGGAGGAAAATCGCCTGAATGTTGCGGTTTCCTCGCTGCCCACAGCAATCATTGATCAACTTGTTGCTTTGGTGCAGCGGGATGACGGTATCACCACACTCAATATTATCCGTGCCGATCAAAAGGATTTTCAGTACACCGCCGTCAGAATGGAAGTAGATAAGGCATTACGTATTGAAGATCTTTATCAGTTTGCCAGGGACTTTCTGCCGTCTCTGGAGTTATCAAAAAATGCCATTCGTTACTATGCGGAAATGGCCGAACAATATGCTGCCTCCCGGTTGCGGAGACTGAGCAAAACACAACAATGGCTACAAGCGTTGTGCTTCGTCTATCACCGCTATCAACAGATCATGGATAATCTGATTGTGAGTTTTTGTTATCACACGCGGGCGATCATGGATGCGGGTAAAATTTATGCGTCGATAGCACACATGGAGCACAGTTCCAGAGTAGTCACGGACTTTCCCGGACTGGCAAAGTTTCTGAAATGGTTTCCAGAGCGGGATCCGAACATGAGCCAAGCCGAACTGAATGAAGTGGCTTTCAGTATGTTGCCCAAAGCACAATTTTCAGTCATGGCAGAATTTTTGGAAGGCAAATCTTTTGATAAGAAAGCGGCGTTATGGGAATACTATAGTAAGTCATCCCGCCTGCTCTTGCTGTATCTGCGTCCGGTATTTACCAGAGTAAGACTGGAATATTACAAGAAAAACAGCTATATCGGCGAACTGATTCATGTGTTGAAAACACATTATGCCAGCGGTAAAAGTCCATCGGCCTTAAAAATCTGCGATGAGCTGGGATTCACCATTCCTAAAGGTATGAATGCCTACCTGAAGCGAAAATCCTCGGACACCCGAATTGATCCGTATTTATTTGAATTTTTTATCTATCTAAAGGTTCTCCATGAGATTGAACGGGGCCGTCTGTATTGCAATGACAGTGTCTCGTACTGTGATATTGATACCGATCTGGTTGACGATGCGCTAGTCGATAACGTTGAGAAGATCGCTGAGGAATTTGGTTATTCCAGTCTCCCTGTTTACTGTGACCAGCGTCTTGATGACGCGCTACAGGAGCTGGATGAGGCCTGGGAGAGGACGACTCACAATATTCGTGAAAATAACAACCCTGGCTTTAACGTTCGTGAAACAAAAACCGGGCAACAACACTGGAGCCTGCGCTATGACAGCGTTGAAAAGCTGGACGATGTTTTTTTCAAAAACTTGCCCAAAATCGAAATTGCTAACATTGCCATGTTCATCGGTGAGCTGACTGACATGTGGCGTGGATTTACTCACATGAAAGACCGTTATACCAAGCGAAAAAAACCGTTACCGCTGGCAATTAATGCTTGTTTGCTGTCGGAAGCCTTTGGGTTTGGCGCCTTGAAAATGGCCGATATGTCAGATTTGGAACTCAACCAGCTTCGCGCAATACGGGAGGATTTTATTCGGGTTGATACGCTTTGTGCTGCCAATGAAATAGTCAGTAATCATATTCATTCACTGGCGATCTTCAAACAATGGAACCTCATGGATGACAAAATATTGGCTGATGCAGACGGGCAAAAGTTCGCGACCACAGACAGTACGATACAATCGCGTTATTCCAGAAGGCATCTGGGTAAAGGCCGGGGCATCTCGCTTTACACACTGCTCGCCAATTACGTGGCGGTTAATGCGAAAAATATCGGCCTGAACGAGTATGAAGGCCATTCGCTGTACGACATGATTTACAACAATAAAACGGATATTGATATCCATATGGTGACAGGAGATAACCACTCATTGAACAAGCTGAATTTTGTCACGCTGGATTCCATTGATGTGGATTATGTTCCCAGCATCAAGAATGTGCGTCACGCAGCTGACGATCTTTATTCAGCTAAACCCCTGGATTATGATACCGGTATCCTCAAACCCAAAGGGGTGATTAATGTCGAACGTATCCGCTCTCAGCGACGAGGAGTTCTGCGTGTATTGCTTTCGCTTATCATGCAGGAAAACACCCAGGGCAATATCATCCGCAAACTCAACTCTCATGCCCGTTACGCCAGATTAAAAGCGGCGTTGTTTGAATATAATGCCATCTTCAAGAGCACACATGTCCTCAATCTGATTGATGATATGGCACTGAGAAAAGCGATCCGAAGTGCCAGAAACCGTACGGAAGCCTATCATCAGCTCCAAAGTAACATCCGAAAAACCTACAACGGTATCTTCAAGGGTAAAAAAATCGTTGAAAACCGGGTCAGTGCCCATGCGGCCAGATTGGTTGCCAATTGCATCATTGCCTACAACAGTATGATCCTGAATGCGGTCTACCAAAAGATGTTAGTCAATGATGTTTCTCAAGAAATTATTGATGAGTTTACGCGGATTTCACCGATTGCCTAGACACACACATTGTTCACGGGACGATACAACTTTAAGAGAAATAACGGGAAAATTGATGTGGAAGCGATGGCGAGGATATTGGAGTCTCACCTGAAACAGCATTTTTGGCGGGATGACTGATCAGGGTTTTCCCGCAAAGTTTACAGATCTGGGGGTTCTTCCAGTGCGCTGGGCAAAGCTGCACTGATCTTGCGGGTGAAAGATCCGCCGTAGAAGGTTAGCCAGACAGCTGCGTAGCGAGTCTTGCGTATCCGGCGGCAACAAAGGAGACGAAGCGTAGACAGCGAAACATTCGAGCCGAAATCAAATGATGAACGTGATAGCTCCGAAATCCCTCTAGTTGTGTGTGCCGATGGTGTTGGAAGACCCGCAGGCAACAGCGGCTGAATGGTCAGACTGGCGAATATCCATTTAGCAGCACACACCGGAGCCGCAGACGTCGGCGAGTTTGTAGAGAACAGTGTGGAACCCAGGAGATCCTGATATTTCTCAATGGAATGAGTATTTCGGGCACAAGTGCCAAAACACAAGGCCGGAGAAACGGGTATCAGGAAGTCGGAGTCAGTCATAGTAGCGTTGAAGCGAGTAATGACCGTGGAGCGAAGAGATCGAACGTGAGAGGGCAACAATGACCGTACACAGCAAAGACGGACCATCATGGTTAACAAAACTTGAGCGTATAGGCGAGAAATCAGCAAGTAACAAGCAACAGGTATTCAATAATTTAGGGCACTTGTTGAACAGTGACATGCTGAAAGGGCAATTCCTGCGGCTGGACGGGAGTAAAGCCGTGGGTATTGATCGCATGACAAAAGCCGCTTATGGTGAACACCTTGATGAGAATATTCAAAACCTCATCCTGCGAATACGCAGAGGAACGTATCACCCGAAAGCTGCCCGGATCACCGAAATCCCGAAAGAGGACGGCAGTAAACGGCCTTTAGCGATTTCGTGCACAGAGGATAAACTTGTCCAGCTTGCGGTCAGTGATATCCTCAGCCGGATTTATGAACCGCTGTTTATGCCCTGCTCCTACGGTTTTCGGTCGGGGTTAAATTGTCATGCGGCATTAAAGGCGCTACAGCAACAAACCTACAGTAACTGGAATGGTGCCGTAGTGGAAATCGATATCCGAAAGTATTTCAACACGATACCACATAGTGAGTTGATGGAATTGCTTCGGAAGAAGATATCAGATCGCCGCTTCCTCAGATTGATTGAAGTACTCATAACGGCACCCGTTATGATGGGTAAAGCGGTCTCCAGCAATGATCGGGGATGCCCGCAAGGTTCAATCCTGTCGCCTGTGCTCGCTAATATCTACCTGCATCATGTGATAGATGAATGGTTTGATGAAATCAGCCATTCACATATTCACGGGCGTGCAGAGATGGTGAGGTACGCTGATGACATGGTGTTTACCTTTCAGTATCCCAGAGAGGCTAGGCGTAAGGATTCGTGCGTAACTGTGTAAGATCGCGCTCCAGCCCTTGCCACATTTACGCTGTCAAAATCTAGCGTCATGCCACTGGCTGTATCAATATATAAGTTTATGGTTTCCAATATGGAAGTAATGAGCTGCCAGGGCTATCGACTACAAGGGCTACACTTTGTTTTGCCCTTGTGACTGCGACATAAAAACTTGCTGCGGGTCCTGGCTCCAGAGGAGCTCCAGTTTGAATAAACTTGAGAATCCCAGCAGTAGGTACGATGAGTACCCTCTCATGTGTTGAACCCTTGGAAATTTTAAAATTCATGAAGTTAAGATGAAACTCTTTGCCTGAACTGGCCGTACTCCGCAAACACTGAGGCTGATATTTGGCAACATAATCTACAACGTGCCTTTTTGGTACAAGGAA
This sequence comes from Photorhabdus sp. RM71S, assembly GCF_042879355.1. Classification (NCBI taxonomy): domain Bacteria; kingdom Pseudomonadati; phylum Pseudomonadota; class Gammaproteobacteria; order Enterobacterales; family Morganellaceae; genus Photorhabdus; species Photorhabdus sp. RM71S. The sequence goes on from NZ_JBHFKV010000053.1 coordinate 24,833, forward strand.
TACACCATCATGACCTGTGACTATCTCATTCCTGGAGTCAGTTGCAGGAAACAGCCAGCTTTTATCAAAAATAGTGTCAGAAAATGCAGCAATACTGGGATGGCAACGCCATGTTGTGGCACTCTCTGTAATATTTATTAGTCCTTTTCCTTCGCGTTCACGAAACCAGGTTATTACTTCCGCATAAGCGTATTTTTTATTTTTTGAGCTCCGTGGATTAGTTGAGAGTACAGATTGGCGAATATCGCCAACCATTCGAATATCAACCGATGAGCGAAGACACACATCGATTATCTCCCAATCATGACTGCTGAGATCTTGCACTTCGTCGATCAAAATTTCATCGTATAGACATTCCAATCGATGTATTAACACTCCTCCACTTTCTGAAATAAGTTCGTGAGCAAGACGACCAAGCTCACATGCATATGCTGCTCCGCTTGAATCTAAAAACCGGTTAACTCCTCTAGCCATCATATTTGGCCTGCCATCAAAGTTGAACCCAAGAACGCGTTTACTCGGAAATTTAAATGGTAGAAAAGGTTTGGCAAAATGGCGAAGTAGAAATGTATACCAACCCATTACTTCAATTCCTGCATGATCACCAGCAGAGTTCGCCAGACGGCGACTTAACTCATCTTGGTTTGTTTTAGTATATGGACCAGCGGGGACATTTGAACAGAAACTTACGGTTTTGCCCTGTCGGTAGGTTCTGTACCGTAAGGTTCCCCATCAACAAAATAAGTGCCATGGGGTAATACGTGTTTATAGGGTAGTAAAGATATATGGGCTAATACATCATCATCTATAACTTCACCATTTTCACGTAACCCTTTAACAATGTTGCTTATTCTTGATGTGTTCCAGTACAGGATTGCATTGGATACCAGACTCAGGGCGCTGGCCTTATTCATGATCTCTTTGTAATCACCAGTCGTGAATTCGCCCTGGTTTGCAAAAAAAATCCATCGAGGCAACTTATGTCGGTATTCGACTTTATTGAGCTGAAGCTGAACGGTACGACGTAAATCCTGATCAGTCAGATAACGCAGAATATATTCCGTCTTAATCAGTCGTCCCAGATTGGTGAATGCCTTAGAAAGACGATCAGATGGAAAACTGTTGGTGAGCCGCTCTACGATGACATGGGCCGGCGCTGTACGTTTTTTGAGAGATTGCGATACGTGAATCATCGCATCCCATTGTTCCTCAATAATGTCCAGATCTGCCGTTTTATTCAGTAATGGTGTGAAAACACCATAATTAACCGTACGGTCAACCCGATAGAGTTGTTGATCTTTCAAATCTTTTATCCGCGGCATAAAGTAATAGCCAAGTAGATAACACAGCGCGAAAATGATTTCGGTATAACCGTGAGTGTCTGTAGTATGCTCACGGATTTTTAGAATCGTGTTATTTTCCAGAATCCCGTCAAGGACATATAAGGCCTCTCTTGGATTACAGGAAATCGCTTTGGTGCTGTACACCGAATATTGATCTGATACGTGCGTATATATCCCAATCGCCTTTTCGTAATAACCATAATAGCGGGGATAATAGGCAGCAAGGAGGCTGTCTGCCCTGATTCTGAAACGCTGCGCATCAGAAGACGACAATTGTCCCGAACCGTGTACCTGACTGAAAGGAAGCTGATGGTGCTGATTTACAATTTCCGCACTGGCAGCTTTAATCGTGTCTTCCCGGACGTAGAACTGCAATACATGCCGCAGCATGTCAGATTATTGACAAAGTGCTGGTTTTTTATCCGACACTTTGTTTTAATTAAGTTCCGTTCACTCAACGGAGCTTGCCACCATGTTAAGAACACCCCCTCTCCAGACTTT
>NZ_JBHFKV010000054.1:0-26669 GCF_042879355.1 Photorhabdus sp. RM71S
CAGTATAAAAGACAGTCAGGCGGCTAAACGTCGAAGAGCCATTTGGTCAGAGGAATTCCGTAGTCAACTTATCTTTGATTAAATTAAATACAAAGTGGAATCCCGCCCTGATCCACGACTAGATATCTGATCACGTATTTTATCATCGATAACTAAGTTTTTAGATTTATTCTTTTCTTTTACCTTATCCAGGTTCTTTTCTGCCTCACTTTTTGCTTGTTCCGCTTTTTTACGGTTTTCCATTGCAATGTTAAATTCCCTTTGCACTGGATTTATTTTCTTCCAAGCGTCTAGCAACCGACGACCAAAACGTTCATAGTATATTGCTTTTAAAAGTGCTGCACTCGTTTGTATTAGAGATTCTTTAGGATCTTTAATATCCTGTAATTTCTTAAAATCTGAAAGCGTCATAGCAGATATGTATGCTTTTACTCCTTCTTTTAAAAGAATATCCAAACCTTTTTTGTCATCCGTTTTTATCTCTACTTTAAGTTTCTTCCCATCTATCTCAATATCCTTTGTATAAACAAGTGGATTTTTTACAGGATCTGCCAACGCTTTTCCTTCCGGAGTATTTTTTACTTGATTTAATATCTTCAGCTTTTCCTGATAAATTTTATCAAGTGGTTTTAATACCTGCTCTGCTTCATATAGTCGCCGTTCCGCCGCTTCAACAGGATGTTCTTTCTCCCACTTTTCCTGCTGCCGCTTCGCTTCTGCGGCCTGTTTTTTCATTTCTTCCGGTTTCAGTACTGTCGTCACTGAAACATACACTGGCTCTGCATTTGAACCCACCGGAAAATGGACAATTGCATCTACCGTATTTTTAACCGGCGTGGGTGTATATGATGTGACTGGCACATTAGCTACAGGTGTCACCTCTTTTCTACTAAATATATTTTTTCTTGGGGGATCACTTATTCTGATATGCACTGGAGGCATACCCGGAACCACTTTTGCGGTAAAAACATTCTGTCGTTTAGTTTTTTCCGCTTTAACTACAGGCACATTCACAGCTTTAGTCGGTGTTCTAACAATTGCCAATGTCTGCTTATCTTTCTCAATGACATCCTGTACTTGAATATCAGTGACTACACTGGACATTGTAGCTAGCTTAGATACTGGCATTTTTGTAACCTGACTAGCTTGCATTGCCTGAATAATCATCCTCTGCCGTTCTGCCTTAAACTTTGCATCTTCAGGTACGTCTAAACTCTTCGGCCACATAGCTCCTACTGCCACACCAGCAAAACGTCCTGCATAGGGTGCAGCGTCCAATGCAACACTTGCCAATCGTGCTAATATTGAACTCACAGTGCCAGCTATCTGCTTTTGGAATAATGTAAATCCCCACAGCCCATCAATTAGAGCAATATTCATCGGCTGAGCACCGATAGCCGCTGATGCCTGTGCCTCTGGAAACAAGGATAGATTCACCCCCTTATTTTTTCCTGTACGGTCAACCCGTTCATTATTTCCTGAGTTTCCACCGCCACCTCCCCATCCTCGATCAGAACTGCGACCTGATGTCACAGTCATTGTGTCATGATTAGCTAGAGCCTCTCCGTCCCCTCCTTTACTACTTACCATCTGCATATTATGGTCATGGTCCTTTCTATCTCCCTCACCCATCGTATTCTCCTCTTTTATCAAATAAAAAGCACACAGAATCACTGTATATGCAAACAGAAAATTAGAGCAAAAACAGATTTATCTCAAGTAATAATGATTATCATTATTTATGTAATAGTAAACGCTATTTAAGATTAGTGATATCAGTTACTAGTTTCACTAATAATTGCGAGCTGAAAAAACATAAGAATAAAAATATTAAAATTCAATTAGTTGAAGCAAAAATCAAGCGCACCATATTATGGTGCGCTTCTAAGAAGGGATGACTGTTATTCTACAAAATTGTCGATCATTATCATCAATAGCAGATTATTTATATTAGAATTTATTACTTATTTACTGCCGCAAATGTCTCAGCAATACGTGCAACATTACGATGGTTAACACCCGCCATACAGACTCGACCATTACCAACCAGATAAACAGCAAATTCTTGACGCAAGCGATCCACCTGTTTCTGGCTAAAACCGGTATAACTGAACATTCCGCGCTGTTTCATAAAATACTCAAAGTTTTTCTCTGGTAATGCCGTTTTCAGAGCATCCACCAGCACCGTACGCATTTCCAAAATACGCAAGCGCATATGCTCAACTTCTGTCAACCATTGCGCTTTCAAAGCAGGATCAGTCAGTACTTTCGCCACAACCTGCGCACCAAAATTCGGTGGGGTAGAGTAGACGCGACGTACACCCGCTTTTAACTGCCCCAATACCCGCTCTTTGGTCTGTTCATCATCACAAATAACAGACAAACCACCCACACGCTCACCATACATAGAAAATATCTTGGAGAAAGAGTTACTCACCAGACAAGGCAAACCGGCTGTCGCCATAGCACGAATGGCATAAGCATCTTTTTCCATACCATCCCCAAACCCCTGATAAGCAATATCAAGGAATGGCAAGAGTTCTCTCTCTTTAACAATCTGAACAACCTGATCCCATTGATCATAGGTCAGATCCGATCCGGTTGGGTTATGGCAACAAGGGTGCATCACAATAATGCTTTTTGCCGGCAAGTTCCTGAATGTTTCCAGCATTTCATTGAATTTTACCCCTTTAGTCTGTGTATCAAAATAAGGGTAATAGTTCACCTTGATACCAGCCCCCGCAAAAATAGCGGCGTGGTTTTCCCAGGTTGGATCACTGCACCACACTTCTGAATCAGGGAAATAACGACGCAGAAAATCAGCACCAATTTTAAGGGCGCCAGAACCGCCCAATGATTGAATCGTTGCCACTATCCGCTGTTTCAACACCGGATGATCTTTACCAAATAACAGTTGCTGAACCGCAAGACGATATGATTCCAATCCCTCCATCGGCAGATAAAGAGAAGCCGTCTGTGACAACGCTCTAAGCTGTTCTTCTGCGGTAGCCACTGCCTGCAATTGCGGAGTCACACCCTGCTCATCGTAATACAGCCCAATACTCAGATTAATTTTTTCCGCACGAGGATCTTTTGTAAACTTTTCAGCCATCGAAAGAATAGGATCACCAGCATAAACATCAACATTCTGGAACATCAGGCTCTACTCCTTATCAGTCAGTTAGTTAATAAACAATATAACCTACAACATCATTCGTCCAGGTATTCCATTACCACTCTGGAAGTGAGTTTAGTCACCAGCTCATAAGTAATGATACCGGTGCGTTCAGCAATCCGCTCCACCGGCAGCACATCTCCCCAGAGGACCGCTTCATCACCCACTTTATCTGTCGCATCTGGCCCCAAATCAACAGAGATCATATCCATTGAAACACGGCCAGCAATCGGCACTTCACGGCCATTAATATGTATTGGCGTTCCTGAAGGCGCACTGCGCGGATAACCATCACCATAACCGATAGCCACAACGCCAAGACAAGTATCACGTTCACTGACCCAGGTCCCTCCATAGCCAACCGACTCGCCAGCTTTATGCTTACGAACAGCAATTAAGCTCGACTTTAAAGTCATTGCTGGGATCAAGTTAAAATCCACGGCCGTTTTATCAGACAATGGCGACACACCATACATCATCAGCCCAGGACGCACCCAATCTTGATGGACTTCCGGCCACAACAGGATACCTCCCGATGCATCAATAGATTTTTCTCCCGGTTTGCCAGCACAGAAAGCCTGAAAACAGGCTATCTGCTGGCAAGTGGTATCTACCGTTGGCTCATCAGCCCGGCCAAAATGGCTGACAATATTGACAGGCTGCTGTACATTTTGACAACGACTTAGCCGTTGATAAAATTCTTCCGCATCTTCCGGCCTTACACCTAAGCGATGCATCCCGCTATCCAGTTTCATCCATACTTTTACCGGATGAGATAACTTAGCTTGTTCCAGTGCTTCCAACTGTTCAACACTGTGAACCACAGTTTCAATATGGTTAGCAACCAATACTGGCAGGTCAGTCGCATCAAAGCATCCTTCCAATAACAGAATCGGTTTGACGATACCACCATGACGCAACGTCAATGCTTCACCAATTCGCGCTACACCGAAACAATCGGCATCGTCCAGCGTATGTGCTGTCTCCAGTAAACCGTGGCCATAAGCGTTTGCTTTCACAACTGCAATCAGATTGCTTTTAGGAGCAAGCTCCCTTACCCGTTGCAAGTTATGTCGCAGAGCGCGGCGGTCAATAACTGCGGTTGCCGCTTTCATTCTATTCCTTAAATTTATTATTCTTTGGTAGTTAATACTTATTCGTCGTCATAACTTGGCCCGGCATAGTTATCAAACCGCGACCACTGACCATTAAACGTGAGGCGAACTGTACCGATTGGGCCGTTACGTTGCTTACCCAGAATGATTTCAGCCACACCTTTCATGTCGCTATTCTCATGGTAAACCTCGTCACGATAGATAAACATAATGAGGTCGGCATCCTGCTCAATAGAGCCGGATTCACGTAAGTCAGAGTTAACCGGGCGCTTATCTGCCCGTTGTTCAAGGCTACGGTTGAGCTGAGAAAGTGCAACCACCGGCACTTGAAGCTCTTTAGCCAAGGCTTTTAATGAACGGGAAATCTCCGCAATTTCCAAAGTACGATTATCGGATAAGGCCGGAACCCGCATTAATTGCAGGTAGTCGATCATGATCAGGCTCAATCCACCATTTTCGCGAAAGACGCGCCGAGCCCGGGAACGGACTTCGGTAGGTGTCAGGCCAGACGAATCATCAATATACATATTGCGTTTTTCCAGCAATATTCCCATTGTACTGGAGATCCGCGCCCAATCTTCATCATCAAGCTGACCGGTACGAATACGGGTTTGATCCACCCGTGAAAGGGATGCCAGCATACGCATCATGATCTGGTTACCGGGCATCTCAAGACTAAAAATCAAAACCGGCTTATCCTGCATCATGGCTGCGTTTTCACACAGGTTCATGGCAAAAGTGGTTTTACCCATCGAAGGACGAGCAGCCACAATAATCAAGTCTGATTTTTGTAAGCCTGCGGTTTTCTTATCCAGATCCTGATAACCGGTTGAAACACCGGTTACACCATCATGAGGGCGTTGATAGAGTTGCTCAATCCGCTCGACGGTTTCTTCAAGGATCTGTTCTATTCCTTTCGGCCCTTCATCTTTACTGGCACGATTTTCAGCGATCTGGAACACCCGCGATTCGGCTAGATCCAATAATTCTTCACTGCTCCTGCCTTGGGGATCATAACCCGCATCTGCAATTTCGTTTGCGACAGCGATCATCTCGCGGACAACAGCACGTTCGCGGACAATATTCGCATAAGCATTAATGTTAGCCGCGCTTGGCGTATTTTTGGACAATTCGGCCAGATAAGCAAAACCCCCTACATTATTCAGTTCCCCACTCTGCTCAAGGGATTCCGACAATGTAATCAGGTCGATGGGGTTGCCCATCTCCAGCAACCGCTGCATTTCAGCAAAAATGCGCCGATGTGGGCGGCTGAAAAAATCATTGCTAGTAACACGTTCGGAAACATTATCCCACCGTTCGTTATCTAGCATTAAGCCACCTAACACAGACTGCTCTGCTTCCAAAGAGTGTGGCGGAAGTTTCAGCCCTTCCATTTGGCGATCTTTTGGTTCAGCCATTTTGTTGTGAGTTGATTTTTTTCCCGCCATGAATCCCGCAATAATCTACTGATAAATCTGCAACAGCGCATGAGTATACGCTATGAAGTGCCTTGAGTAATTACATATAGTTTGTAATTATTTCTAGCACACTAAAGCCTGTTCACAATGAGTTCAACTACTACGTGCACACATTTCCCTTACATTGATGAGGTTGAGTCATGGCAAAACATATCGAATTTTCCTCTATTGGCGGTCCCGAAGTCCTGCAATATTGTGAATTCACCCCCAGAGCTCCTGCTGACGATGAAGTACAAGTAGAAAATAGAGCGATTGGAATCAATTACATCGACACTTATATTCGTAGCGGGCTATACCCACCGGCACAATTACCAAGCAGCCTAGGCACTGAGGCCGCAGGCGTAGTGACCAAAGTGGGTTCCGCTGTGACTACCATAAAAGTGGATGACCGTGTAGTTTATGCGCAATCAACTTTAGGCGCTTACAGTGAAGTGCACAATGTCGCGGAAAACAAAGTCGCTGTTCTGCCGGATAGAATCTCCTTCGAACAAGCTGCTGCTTCTTTTCTGAAAGGTCTAACAGTCTACTATCTTCTACGCCGTACCTACAAAATCCAGTCAGGCGAACCCTTTTTATTTCATGCCGCCGCGGGTGGCGTTGGGCTAATTGCCTGCCAATGGGCAAAAGCTTTGGGTGCAAAACTGATTGGAACAGTCGGCTCTGATGAGAAAGCACAACGCGCTAAAGATGCCGGTGCATGGCAGGTTATTAACTATAACCGTGAAAATATTGTCGAACGAATTTACGAAATCACCAACGGTGAAAAAGTCGGTGTAGTTTATGATTCTGTTGGTAAATCGACCTGGCTGAATTCACTGGATTGCCTGAAACGCCACGGGTTAATGGTGAGCTTTGGCAATGCATCCGGACCAGTTACCGGTGTCGATTTGGGGATTTTAAATCAGAAAGGCTCACTGTTTGTTACCCGCCCTTCTATCGCCGGCTATATTTCAACACGTGAAGAGTTGGGTGAAGCGAGCAAAGAATTATTTGATCTGATTGCCAGCGGCAAAATTAATGTGGACGTACCAGAAAATCAAAGGTTCCCGCTAAGTGAAGCGACAAGGGCACATCAGATTCTAGAAAGCCGGGCAACGCAAGGATCAAATTTACTGATCCCTTAACGGTAAGATGAGCGGGTTATTAACTAAGGTTTCTAGCGTTGAGAACTCATTAATAACCCTGACTTCTTCAACAATGCAAAGTGAATTAATCACAGATCTATATCGTGCTGGCCCTTGTTTATCAGCCGTTCTATATATAACAATAATATCCCCTCTCTTCATATGAAGGACATCTTGCATTGCACATATATATATATTTTATGAATGCTATTAGTGTGTGAAACATCCTGAACAATATTAGGCGACTCGGTTAAAAGCCGTGAATCAGGAAAAAGTCGCGTATGAAATTCTGGATATATAGATAATAAATATTTATTTTTTGCTTTATTAACTATCAACGGATAAGGTATTCATGTTTTTCAAAAACAGTCACATAGATGTTATCAACCTTAGACGCTATTGCTGTATCGAATGCCTTTTTTATAAAACGCTGTCCATGCAACGTTCCTTTTGATTCAAACTTAAATGTACCTATTTTAAGATGAGTATTACCAGGTAAAATAGGATCGATATCTGAAACATTATCTTCAAGTTTTAAATAAAGAAATCCTTCTATACCCAATGGATTTCAAGATGGATCGCGACGGCAAGGGAGCGAATCCCCGGGAGCATAGATAACGATGTGACCGGGGTGAGTGAGTGCAGCCAACAAAGAGGCAACTTGAAAGATAACGGGTATATTTTATCCGTATCATCATACAATACATAAGCTGATTCATTATTTCTAGCTTTCTTATTTAACCAATCTGGAAATTCAATATAACTTTCTCTTAATGAGTCAAAAAAGGTGTCATCATGATCGAAATGACTGAATTTCTCATATCTTAAACTATCCATAAACACCTAACTTCCACAAGGGTAGTTCTCCGCTCTGGTGTAACGACTCAATGGTTTCACTAACACCAGTGTTCTCTTGTTTGTATTCTAACATTACCCAAACATACAAACTTCATCTTGAATAACGCCTCTTCTTTACAGGTTATTGTTAGTTACCTTACTATTCGATAGTTATTTAATATCTATTAAGCAATCAATAACTGTTGAATATCTTAGTTCTTGCCTACCATTAATGATCACAATATATCATTATCGGAAAAATAGGAATGGCTAATGTGCACACATTTTGCGTTGGATAACACCTAACACACTCGTTGTTATGTACTTACTATCAGCAAGAGTCACAGAAATTAGGATATTATTACTGGAAAACCGTATCTCAGACTCCAATATGGCAAATTTAATTTATTCGAACAGCATCACAATATTTTGAAAAAATATATGGATATCTGTTTTTGTCCGATAATGGAAAGCTAACCCGAAAAAACAGATTAAAGCACGGCAAAAAATCACGCAGTATCCATAAATATTTTAGTGCTCAATTCTCATATATGACTGTGCCTTTAACCGTAAAACGAGCGGGTATTACATCCGCTCAGTCACCATAGTTAACGCTTGTTCCACAACAGAAATATCAGCGCCCGGTTTATGTGCATTCTCACTAAGATGACGACGCCACTGACGCGAGCCCGGAATCCCCTGAAAAATACCTAAAATATGGCGGGTAATATGCCCCAGATATGTTCCTTTTGATAATTCTTGCTCTATATAAGGATAAAGTGCTCTGACCACTGAAACGGTATCAACCACTGGAATTGAAGTATCAAATAATTCATGATCAACCTGTGCCAGAATAGACGGGTTTTGATAAGCCTCACGCCCAATCATAATTCCATCTACATGTTGTAGATGCTGTTTCGCTTCTTCCAACGATTTAATACCGCCATTAATAGCAATCGTTAATTGAGGGAAATCCTTTTTCAATTGATAAACTCGTGGGTAATCCAGCGGTGGAATCTCACGGTTTTCTTTTGGGCTCAAACCAGAAAGCCAAGCTTTACGGGCATGAATGGTAAATATATTGCAACCACTGCGTTGCACAACAACATCAATAAAATCACATAGGAATTGGTAACTGTCCTGTTCATCAATACCGATACGGGTTTTAACTGTCACTGGCACATTTACCACATCCTGCATGGCTTTAACGCAATCAGCGACCAGTTCAGCTTCCCCCATCAGACAAGCACCAAAACGACCATTTTGCACCCGATCAGAGGGACAACCGACGTTTAGATTAATTTCATCATAGCCACGTTCCTGTGCAATCTTCGCACAATGCGCCAACGCCTGCGGATCACTACCACCCAGTTGTAATGCTATCGGATGTTCTTGTTCGCTGTATGCCAGGTAATCGCCTTTACCATGAATAATCGCCCCGGTCGTCACCATTTCGGTATATAACAGCGTTTGCTGACTTAATAAACGATGGAAATAACGGCAGTGACGATCTGTCCAGTCTAACATCGGGGCGACGGAGAAACGGTTAGGACTATATTTAACCGTTTCTTTATCTTTCTCGCTGAATTTAAACGTTTTTTGAATTTCTTTACTTTGGTGCATTGCTATACTTTTTAGATTATTTTGACATTCTCAGTACCCCATAAATAGGGAGATATAACGCGGAGAATGATATTAAATTATGGCCTACTATAGCATAGAGAAACGTCCCCGTACTGATGACACTATTAAGTATCGTTGACAATTGACGTTAAGAAGTATCGCAGGTGATTTAAGGTAGAACCGTACAATTTGCTATCAGGAATATTTTGGGGAAAGCCCAGAGTACGTTTACTACTTTAGTATAATTATTTCGGCTTTAAGGGATAAACGGGACCAAAGTCCCATTCCTTTTACTGATATTGAACGTTGAAGTTAATAACCGCGCCACACGCTGCTGCATAACGCTCCAAAGTCTTCATACTTGCGCCAAGAGGATTTTTTTCAAGCCTATTGATACCTGATGGTTTGATACCGATTTTCTCTGCCAGCTCAGTCTTTGACATGCCAGAACGTTCACGCATCTCAAACAATATCTGTATCAGTTCTAATTCCTTGTCGGCTTCCTTATACGCAGCGATAGACTCCGCGTCATTCAACATCAACTCCTTCAATTCGTTCAGTGATACTGGTTTCATTTGAACTCCTTAAGCCTCGCATGGGCTGTCTTGATGGCTGCTGCCGGGGTTTTCTCAGTCTTCTTCACGAATGCATGTAGCAGATAGATATTCTGACCTCTTACAAACGCATACAGTGACCGGGCAATGTCTTTATCTCCTACCCTTAGTTCAAATATACCACCGCCGATAACTCGGCTATGTGGCATCCTGAGAGTATTACCTTCAATTGCCAGGCGTTCTATCAACCTAAACATCCTACCACGTAGCTGAGATGGCAATGTAGCCAGTTCAGTAGCAGCGGCTTCATGAGTGAGTATAGTATACATTTATTTTCCTCTATTAAGGAAATTATATTATAAAAGAAATAATATTTAAAAAATAAAAATTATTCTAAAAGAGAAATAAAAGAGTGGATGTGCATGGATGACAGAATTACTGCCTGTTCCAATAAAACAACAGACTGAAGGAATATAATCATGACTATACCCGTCATCTTTCAAGTTGCCTCTTTGTTAGCTGCACTCACTCACCCCGGTCACATAGCTATCTATGCTCCCGGGGATTCGCTCCCTTGCCGCCGCGATGCATCTTGAAATCCATAGGGTATAGATTATAATTTCACATGAAATAACATAATAAAAAATCATTAAACAACCAAAATAAAGTTAATTTACAGAAGATAATTAAGAATTAAGTTTAAAACCGGATATCCCCCAAAAAATCAAACAAGTCAATTTTTTGGGGAGAGTAGATTAAAAAATTGCGTTTATTTATTCCTCTGGTTTTTCCGGCCAATCAATATCCATTGCCTGTGAAACATCTATCCGATTCAGTATTACCCTATATTCTTTCCATGCCAATAAAGCTATTTTCTCTTCCTCAGTCGCAATACCTAAATCAACAGCATCTTGCAATGGTGCAATTTGATTTGTTGCCTCAGCGATGAGTTGTTGTTTTTGGAGTTTAGCATATTGCCGTAATTCATCTTTCGTTGGCGGAGGAATATCTGTCCATTCCGGCAAACCGTTTTTATTTGCTACACGGTGTTTTCCTTCTGGCGCATTATTAGCAGCATATTCCTGATAAATATCATTACTGACTTCTATAATATCATCCGGCAGTGAACCAGCAGCAATATAATTTTGTTCCAATTCTACCGGATAGAAAGCATTTGTTTTTGCACTGTAATAATACATAATTAATATCCTATCGCTATCCAAAAGAATGGGCTATCCCATTTGGCATTTACCCAAGAATTTAATAAATCGAAAGATGAATTATCAATTACATTTACATAGCCAACAGATGCCCCCATAAAACCCATTTTACTTTGAATAGCATTAATATTGACGGCGTAATGCGTATTGGAAAAACTAATTGGTAATTGAATACGTTCTATATAGCCAGCATCAATGACCTTAGTACGCCCCCATTGATAGATAACGCCTGTATCTCCACATCTCCACCAACCATTAATCGCTTTACTGGCACTATTCCTATTACCTTTGGCATTAACTTCATTGTCTACTTCTTCTTTTGTGTATACCCCGATATCCACGGCATCCAAATCAATATCCTCAGACAACTCCTTACCATTCACCTGCCGGATATTAGGTACTCTGCTATTAATACTTTCACTTAACGAAGTTATCATTTCCTGGACAAGCTTTTGCGTGACTGCCAGAGTATTACTATCACCAAGTACATCTGTAAGTTGAATAACACCTTTTTGTGTTAATGAAGCACTTGGAATCTCTGTTAAAGCTTTTTGCTCTAAAGCGATATTTAATTGGGTGGTGAGCTTGTCTATATCGCCATCATCCAAAACATCATCACTACATTGTGTAGAGATAAAATTAGCCACCACCGATGATATCGTTGACGACTGACGCAAAACCTTATTTAATAAACCAATGGAAATAATATTAGGGGGAATTCCCGTATTCAATTCCTGACTTTCTTCATATTCTCCTTGAGAAACAACATTAGCATCCTGACTAATAGAAAAAGCTTTAAAGTCATTTTTATTACTCATGAGTTCTCCTTAAGGAAAAAACTTTTTTTCATTAAATAAAACTTTGAATTAATGAAAATCAAAATATCTACTTGATCATCGTATATAATTTTCAGATCGCATTTCAATAATAGTCTTTTTCTGATAAAGAATGATGAAATATTTTTATAACTTAGAGAAATTAATTATTTTATTATAGTTGATGTCGTTAATAGATCAATGCCTGAAGCCAAATTTATACCTAAACTATTCATTTACATTCAGCATCCGAAAGTCCCTCTATTTGAACCATTCCCCAAAAATTCAGGTAAGCAGAGAAAATAAGCCACCATATTTTAATCTGAGTTTTGTGATGCTCCTCTCACAACAAAAAACCGACAGTTCCAATAGGATCGATCAGCTTATAAAAACATTATTGAGGATTTATTAGCTTGAATTATTCAAAATAGGTCTATTCTTAATATGTGGACAAATTCTATTGTCAATACTTATTAAACCTACTAAGTAAGGGAAAATTATATGCCATCAAGAAGAGACGTCATAGTTGGAGGATTAAGTCTTGCTGCTGCCAGTACACTATCCGCTGCATCCTCAGCCAACGCCGCAACTGCTAACATAAAACCGACAAGAGCCTATAAAACAAATAGTGCAGAAAAATCCCTTGATATTATTAATCTTTATGACTTGGAAGAAGAAGCACGTAAATTGATTCCAGCGCCCCAATTTGGCTATATCAGCAGCGGTTCAGGTGATGAATGGACTCTACGTGAAAACACCAGAGCCTTTGACGATTTCCAAATTATTCCCCGCTATCTCGCAGGAGTAAAAGAGCCTGACACAACAACCGAATTGCTCGGCAGTAAAGTGGATATGCCTATTTTCATTCCCCCAATGGCAGCACATGGGCTATCTCATACTACCGCTGAATTGGGAACAGCGAGAGGCGCTGCCGCTGCCGGTACCCTGTTTACTGCACAAACTCTAGCTAATTCACCTCTTGAAGAGATAGCGAAAGTGAGTAATGGCCCCAAATGGTTCCAAATTTATTTTACCAAAGATATGGGCATTAACCGCGAAATGATACACCGAGCCAAAGCGATGGGGGCAACCGCAATCGTCTTTACGGTCGATTTAGAGTGGAGTGGTAATAGAGAAACCGATAAACGTAATAAATTTGTTTTCCCACATTCATTACCATTTCCTAATATTCCAGGCGTTCCCGCAGGGGCAACCTTATCAGAGATTACAGCGCTATTTAAACGGGATCTTAATTTCAATGATTTGGAGTTTCTCGCTAAAGAATCAGGCCTTCCAATCATCGTGAAAGGTATTCAATCTGCCGAAAATGCTAAAGAGTGTGTTAACCACGGTGCCGCAGCGATTCAAGTTTCTAATCACGGTGGCCGGCAGTTGGATACTGTCCCGGCAGCAATTGCTTCATTACCACACATTGTTGAAGCTGTTGGATCTAAAATTCCAGTCTATCTAGACGGAGGCATCCGCCGTGGTACCCATGTGTTTAAAGCGCTCGCATTGGGTGCCAAAGCTGTCGCTATCGGTAGGCCCATTTTGTATGCGCTGGCATTGGGTGGAGCACCAGGCGTAACTTCTATTTTAAACCTACTGAAGGATGAGCTGAAACTTAGCATGAAGCTGGCAGGATGTGCAGCCATTAAGGATATAGAGAGAAAATTTATTAGTTTGATTTAACCCATTAACTAATAAAGCAAATATTGGCCCCGTTTCATTTGAAACAGGTGATTTCAGGAAACGGGGTAAATTATGTTACCTTTAGAAATAATAGATACCATAATGAAAAAATCCGTTCTCTCACTTTACACCATTATTTCCTATTATTAATTATTTGCTTCCCCTTGAAATGTTCTTCAAGGGGAAATGTTTCATGTAAATATTAATGGAGTACACGAGACGCTGACAGCTCAGTAATATCAAATTCATAACTTTGTTGTTCTTCCATGTTACTGCGTAAAACATCTTCTACTAATGCAGAAAAACCTGTCATCATCTGCCTTTCCATAATAACGCCTTTTGGTTCAGGCCACGGCAAACTAGCAATTGGCCAGTCACAATGTGACTTATAATAATTAAATTGTTCCAGCCGCTCTTTAGACCGATCAAAATCATTACTCCAGTAAGCATTGCCTAGCCGAAAATTTGTATAAAACTCATCAAAACTACCGAAGATTTCATAAATATAATCAGCAGTTTTCAGCATATTTTTCCATGCTACTTCTTCACTGATATAACCGGCACAAAAACAGTTACGACTTAAAACAATTGCAAGCCACAAATCAAATCCCCACACTAATGCCGGTGGGCGTTTATTAATAGGTTTGGCACATTTATGAATATAGTCAGGTGTTACTTCAACTAATTTGGCAAGCACTTTAAACATTTTCCCATCACTAAGAGCAGCATCAATAGCAAAATGTTTTGAATGTATCCCCTCCCACAAACCTGTTAGCATTTTCATATACCCTTCTTCATCAATAATTCCCCAGTCGCTGTATAGTTGGGATTGATGTTCCTGAGTCGGAGATAATGGAAGTAGACAGTAACGATAGCTATCATGGGCAACCCGTGACTGTAGAGGATAATGCTCTAGAGTTTCACTCCAAAAACCTAGCCAATAGTCACTAACAATATTTAGTCGTAATACCTGACGCTTATCTTCTGGTAAAAGAGATAAACCTGCTTGTTGATAATAACGCCGTTGTTCCCATTCTGGGCGCTTAACAATGCGATAAATAATAACCGAGAGTAACATTACGCCAAATAATGCTATACCGCCTACTTGTGCCAGAAGTAAATAGTCCGTATCAGGGACAGATACATTACCTATTATAAATAAAACAATTGCTACAGATAATACAATACCCGTACATACTGCCATTACAAATAAAATATTAATCAACGCATATAATGCACTTAGAAAAGGCAACTTTCTTTTTTCAGAGATAATATGCCTCATTACCTGATAGCCTTTAACGGGGAACTGTCTATAATGAGGCTGATTTTGTAAAAGCTCTTTCATCACAAATGCTTCCTTTCCGAAAATTATCTGTCATATACGATAATTCTTGTCTGTATTATCATAAACTTCAAGAAAACATTATTTTTGCTACTGAGTACCAATTTAGCCAAATTAACTCCATCAGGGGACAATCACAATGAACTTTTCTGGATAATATTTTCTATTGAAGAAACATGATAACATCACAATATTATCATCGTACTGGTTGTAAGAGGCGTAATGAAATTGATTAATCAAAAAAAGTTACTGGAACAGGCCGAAGTTATTTGCCAGGCTCGTGGAGTCCGCTTTACTCCGCAGCGGCTTGAGGTTCTGCGTCTCATTTCAGAGCAACCCGGGGCAATCAGTGCTTATGATTTACTGGATTTGCTACGGGAAGCAGAACCACAGGCCAAACCGCCTACCGTATATCGGGCACTGGAATTTCTGTTGGAACAGGGGTTTATTCATAAAATAGAATCCACCAACAGTTATGTCCTATGTCACCATATTGAACAGCCAAGCCACACTTCAGCAATGTTTATTTGTGACCGTTGTGGTTCTGTTACAGAGCGAGATGGTGGAACCGTTGAATCCGCCATCCAACAGTTAGCAAAAACAGCCGGGTTCAGTTTACGCCATACCATCATCGAAGCGCATGGCTTATGTTCACCTTGTGAAGAGATCGAATCCTGTATTAAACGAGATGAATGCCAGCATGACCACAGAATTGAAGGAAGTAAAAAGAAATAGATATATCCGTTATCTTTCAAGTTGCCTCTTTGTTGGCTGCACTCATTCACCCCGGTCACATCGTTCGCTATGCTCCCGGGGATTCGCTCCCTTGCCGTCGCGAAGCATCTTGAAATTCATGAGGTATAGTAAGTAGATACTTACTTTTGGTACAGAGTCAGACTGAAATAAACAACCGCAGAATCACGTTTAAGATAATCACAACGATAAATTCAACAACATGATTCTGCCGGAATATTGCAATTCTTTAACAATTCCAAAAACAACAATTTGATATTTTACTATCAGGACCAGTTGGCGTTACGAATCACCCCAACCGCCAATCCTTCAATTGTCAGGCTCTGCTCACGCAAATCCACCACAATTGGCTTAAATTCTGGGTTTTCTGCCAACAATTCAACTTTATTTCCAGTCTGTTTAAAACGTTTTACCGTCACTTCATCTTCAATGCGGGCAACAATAATCTGCCCATTACGAACATCTTGTGTTTTATGCACAGCCAGCAGATCACCATCCATAATCCCAACATCTTTCATAGACATTCCGCTGACCCGCAACAGGAAATCTGCACTTGGCTTAAACAATGCAGGATCAACCTGATAATGACTTTCAATATGCTCCTGTGCTAACAGTGGTTCACCTGCGGCTACACGGCCAATTAACGGTAAACCAGATTCTTCCAACAGCAAACGGATTCCCCTAGATGCCCCTGCAACAATCTCTATCACCCCTTTACGAGCCAATGCTTTTAAATGCTCTTCAGCCGCGTTAGGCGAACGAAAGCCAAGACGTGCTGCAATTTCAGCACGCGTTGGCGGCATACCTGTTTGCGAAATATGGTCACGCACCAAGTCATAAACTTGCTGCTGCCTTGCGGTAAGTGCTTTCATTTCGTCCCCTGTTTGTTTATACAGTCAATATGTAAGTATATACAGCTAAATAACGATTGGGAACCTACTAAGGCAGAAAATTAGCCAATTATAATATAATACCTAATTATTAAACCAAATCAGACCATAAAATAGCGCCAAAGGATGGTCCCCCAGACAATTAACGACAGCATCATTGTCAGAAAGACAGCCGCCGATCCCATATCTTTCGCCCGACCGGACAATTCATGGAACTCACTGCCAATACGGTCAACAACTGCTTCAATAGCACTATTCAGGATTTCCATAATCAACACCAGCATCACTGAACCAATCAGTAAAATGCGTTCAATAGCGCCGATATCCAGATAAAATGCAACCATCATAGCCAATATCGCTAAAATTATTTCCTGACGGAAAGCCGCTTCATTTTGCCATGTCGCCCTAATACCCTTCACCGAATATACGATTGCTTTAATGATACGGGTCAAGCCCTTGGATTGATTCGCCATAAATTATTCACACCAAATATGAGGTTATTTGACACTTTCCACTCTTATTATTGTCTTAACACAACAGATCTCAACACCCGTTTCTGATATGCTGGCAACGTGTTGCTAACAAGAGGCTTCAAGATATTTATGTCAAGTTGGCGTAAAATATATTATAAATTATTGAATTTACCACTAAAAATACTGGTAAAGAGCAAACTTATTCCTACAGATCCGATTACTGAATTGCGGCTCGATACGACACGCCCGATTCTGTACGTGCTACCGTATCACTCCAAAGCAGACTTACTGGCATTACGTCAGCAATGTCTTGAGCAGGATCTGCCGGACCCATTAAATTTACTGGAGATTGGTGACACTGAACTTCCCAGCTATGTATTTATCGATAATGGTCCACGTGTATTCCGCTATTGTGCACCAAAGCAGGAATCCGTAAAAATTTTCCATGCTTATCTGGATCTGCATCGCAATAATCCCAATCTGGACATTCAAATGCTGCCAGTTTCTGTCATGTTCGGCCGTTCCCCCGGGCGCGAAGGGCAGAGCACACCACATTTGCGGCTACTCAATGGTATCCAAAAATTCTTTGCCATTCTCTGGCTAGGCCGAGATAGTTTTGTGCGCTTTTCAAACACAGTATCTCTACGCTATATGGCAACTGAGCATGGTACTGACAAGACTATTGCCCATAAGCTGGCTCGTGTGGCACGAATGCACTATTCACGTCAACGCTTAGCAGCCGTTGGCCCACGCCTGCCGGTTCGGCAAGAGCTGTTTAACAAATTGCTGGCTTCAAAAGCAATAGAAAAGTCAGTCTCTGATGAGGCCCGTACCAAGAAAATCTCACATGAGAAAGCCCGACAGAATGCCATTAACATGATGGAAGAGATTGCTGCGAATTTCTCTTATGAAACGTTACGGCTGTCAGGTCGTGTACTGGGTTGGACTTGGAACCGTCTGTATCAAGGGATCAATGTTCACAATGCTGAACGCATCCGCCGTCTGGCACAGGATGGTCACGAACTGGTTTATGCGCCCTGCCACCGTAGCCACATGGATTATTTGCTGCTCTCCTACGTGCTCTACCATCAGGGCTTGGTACCGCCCCATATTGCCGCTGGCATCAACCTAAATTTTTGGCCAGCAGGGCCAATATTCCGCCGCCTTGGTGCATTTTTTATCCGCCGCACATTTAAGGGTAATAAGCTCTACGCCACGATATTCCGGGAATATCTAGGTGAGTTATTTGCCCGAGGTTATTCTGTTGAATACTTTATGGAAGGCGGTCGCTCCAGGACAGGTCGCTTACTCGATCCCAAAACGGGTACGCTGTCCATGACGTTACAGGCGCTGTTGAGAGGAGAATCACGCCCAATTACCATTATTCCGATTTATATCGGCTACGAGCATGTGATGGAAGTTGCCACCTATGCCAAAGAGCTGCGTGGTGCAACCAAAGAGAAAGAGGGCTTTTTCCAGATGATACGTGGTTTGCGCAAACTTCGTAATCTGGGGCAAGGCTACGTCAACTTTGGCGAACCCATCCCGTTGATCCAATACCTTAACAACCATGTTCCTAACTGGCGCGATTCTATTGATCCAATAGAATTCCATCGCCCCGAATGGTTCAATCCGACAGTCAGTCAACTGTCTGAGAAGATTATGGTAAACATCAACAACACAGCGGCGGCTAACGCAATTAATTTGTGTTCAACTGCCCTGCTTTCGTCACGTCAGCGAGCACTTACTCGTGAGCAACTGCTTGAGCAACTGGATTGTTATATACAGCTCATGCACAATGCACCCTACGCTGCTGATGTCACCGTACCAAAGAAAACCGCGGAGGAGTTGCTAGAACACGCTCTGCAAATGGATAAGTTCGAGGTAGACAAAGACAGTATGGGTGACATTATCATTCTGCCACGTGATCGTGCAGTTTTGATGACCTACTACCGCAACAATATTCAACATCTATTAGTACTGCCATCACTGATTGCCTGCATCGTTATTCATCATCGCCGTATCAGCCGCGAAGCGCTGTTAAGCCAGGTCGCGATCATTTATCCACTCCTTAAAGCCGAGCTATTTATGCGTTATAGCAAAACAGAGCTGCCAGAAGTGGTTAATACGCTGATCAACGAACTGACCCGCCAGTGCCTTATCTGTAACAAGGAGCATGGCATGCTGGTACTTAATCCAGCACGTATCCGCCCCCTGCAATTGCTGGCAGCGGGCATCCGTGAAACACTGCAACGTTACGCCATCACACTCTCTTTACTGAACGCCAATCCAGTAATCAGTCGGGGAGTGCTGGAAAAAGAGAGTCGGATGTTAGCGCAACGTTTGTCGGTATTGCATGGCATCAACGCACCTGAATTCTTTGATAAGGCGGTATTTACTACGTCAGTCCATACACTACGTGAAGAAGGCTATATCAGTGACAGTGGTAATGCGATTACAGCAAATACCCAGGAGCTGTATCAGGTATTAGGTGAACTGATGTCACCTGAGATTCGTCTTACTATCGAGAGCGTCAGTTTGCCGCCAGAGCATAACGATACCGACGAGAGTGCTAAGGAAGGATAATCTTCTTAAATACTGGTGATAATGGTTGTTATTCACATTATCACCAGATGTTTCAGACATAGCTGAAGAAGATGCCAAGGAATAGTACCAGACCAACGTAGTTATTATTGAGGAATGCCTGGAAACAAAGCTCTCTTTCCCGACCAGCGATCAGTTTCTGCTGATAAATAAATAAAGTGCCCGCAAGCAACAGTGACCAATAGTAGATACCGCCCAGATTCATCATATAACCCACCAGCACCAGCACCAGTAACATAGCGAGTTGCAATAACCCAATAATCAACTTGTCGAAACGACCAAACAGAATGGCGGTGGACTTCACGCCAATTTTTAGATCATCATTTCGATCGACCATCGCATACTGTGTATCATAAATAACCGACCAGAAGATATTAACCAGGAATAACAACCAACACTCTAGTGGTAAGGACTCACTAACTGCCGCAAATCCCATAGGAACAGCCCAACCGTAAGCGGCCCCCAGTACAAACTGAGGAAGATGACTAAACCGTTTAACAAAGGGGTAAAGCCAAGCCAGAGCCAACCCAACGACTGACAACCAGATAGCCATTTTATTCAGGGTCAGCACCAACCCGAAAGAAACCAGCGCCAGTACGACAAATAGGATCTTGCTCTCTTTCTCACTAATAGCACCACTCGGCAGGGGACGTGTTTTTGTGCGTTCAACATAACCATCAAATTTTCTGTCAGCAAAATCATTGATTGCACACCCTGCCGCACGCATCAGAAACACACCGGCAGTAAAGACCAATAATATGTGCATATCTGGAATCCCTTTCCCAGCTATCCATAAAGCCCAGAAAGTCGGCCACAACAACAATAATGCACCTATAGGTTTATCAATGCGCACTAAACGGCAATAGGCCTGCCATTTACTTTGCGCCATACTTCCCGCCACTTCTGTTTCCCCCTTTTAAATTTTACCTTTTATACACAGGTGATTCAGGTAAAAAGACTTCGGTTAATAATAATGGCTTGCCTGATAACCTCAGCAATGATCGTCTTGCCCAACGGTTCCCCTGCTGCCCTACATGAATATAGTCCCGCGTCAATTTATTGCCACTAAAAAGATATCGCCCCAGTGGGACTGTTCCTAAATCAACCAAACTTTCATCAGGACCGGTTAATGTTGCTTCAGGGATTAACGTCCGCCCCAATAGCCAAGGGATATTATCACCGCACAGTACGATCTCACGCAGCCAATATCTTTGACCCGTTAGCAAACACTCATTTTCATCAGAAAGTTGTTCCTCGGTAATAAAACATTCTCTGAATGGTATGATACGAACACAGTTGCAGTATTGCTCAAAACGGCGGGTCATTGAGCCCAACTCCATCAACCAGTCTAAAACCTCATCAGGCAAAACGGGCGAATCCACCGAAAGCCACTGAATAGGCACCGTTGTTAATATTGAGTCAGTTGACATACGCTTTTCCATTAGGACAAATTTCTTTCATCCGACAGTACAATTGATAACCGCAGAGAATACCACGTTGCAGGTATACAGAATAAAAAGTTATAACAAATTCTATACCCTTCATCTTTCAAGCTGCTGCTTTGTTGGCTACTTTCACTCACCCCAGTCACATAGTTATCTATGCTCCTGGGGATTCGTTCACTTGCCGCCTCGCTGCAACTCGAAATCTATTAGGTATATAAATATTGTTGACCAAAAATAAGCGAATTATGATGAACATAATTCGCTCATATCAATTAACTTTCTGACTCAGAATAAGTGACTAACGCCATGCTTTAAAATGGTTAATCAACCCATTTGTCGAGCTATCGTGGCTGACAACCCTATTATCATCCTTAAGTTCTGGCAAAATACGGTTAGCCAATTGCTTACCCAATTCAACTCCCCACTGGTCAAAAGTAAAGATGTTGAGAATCGCCCCTTGCACAAATATTTTGTGTTCATACATAGCAATCAACACCCCCAAGCTAAATGGGGTCATTTCACGTAACAGAATAGAATTAGTCGGGCGATTTCCTTCAAACACTTTAAATGGTGCAACATGTTCAACTTCAACCGCCGTTTTACCACTGGCGACAAATTCAGCATCCACCTGCTCACGAGATTTACCAAAGGCTAATGCTTCTGTCTGAGCAAAAAAGTTAGATAACAATTTGCTGTGATGGTCACTCAATGGGTTATGGCTGATGGCTGGCGCAATAAAATCGCAAGGGATCAGTTTAGTTCCCTGATGGATAAGCTGATAAAACGCGTGCTGACCATTTGTTCCAGGTTCTCCCCAGATGATTGGGCCGGTTTGGTAATCCACTGGATGACCATTGCGATCGACATATTTACCATTGGATTCCATATTGCCTTGCTGAAAATAGGCAGCAAAGCGATGCATGTACTGATCGTATGGCAGAATCGCTTCAGTTTCTGCGCCAAAGAAATTGTTGTACCAAATACCAATTAACGCCAGCAATACGGGAATATTCTGCTCAAATGGGGTATTGGCAACATGCTGATCCATTGCATGTGCACCACTAAGCAATTGTTCAAAATTTTCAAACCCAACAGAGAGTGCAATAGACAAACCAATCGCTGACCACAACGAATAACGGCCACCAACCCAATCCCAAAACTCAAACATATTTTTGGTATCAATACCAAATTGCTTAACTTCCTGTCCATTTGTGGAAAGCGCCGCAAAATGCTTTGCAATATGTCCTTCATCACCCGCACTTTTTAAGAACCAGTCACGGGCAGAGTGAGCATTGGTCATCGTTTCCTGAGTAGTGAACGTCTTGGAAGCAATGAGAAACAGCGTCGTTTCCGGGTTAAGTACTTTCAAGGTTTCCGCAATATGGGTTCCATCAACATTAGAAACAAAATGCATATTCAAGTGATTCTTATAAGGTTTCAGCGCTTCCGTCACCATATAAGGGCCAAGATCTGAACCACCGATACCGATATTCACAACATCAGTAATCACCCTACCGGTATAACCTTTCCATTCGCCATTAATTACGCGTTCACTGAAATCTTTCATTTTTGCCAACACCGCGTTGACCTGCTGCATAACATCTTCCCCATCAACCACAATCGGGGTGTTGCTACGATTACGTAGCGCAATATGCAGTACAGCACGATCTTCCGTACGGTTAATTTTCTCACCCGAAAACATACCGCGAATCGCCCCGGCAACATCCGTCTCTTTAGCAAGTGCCTGTAATTTTTCTAATGTCTCCGTTGTGATGCGATTTTTTGAAAAATCTACCAGGATCTGGTCATCGAATGTCGCTGAGAACTTAGCAAAACGATTTGGCTCCTGTTCAAACAATTCACGTAGGTGAATATCCTTTATCTGCGCAAAATGTTGTTCTAACGCTTTCCAAGCTGAGGTTTGACTAGGATTGATATTTTTCATAGCTATGCTCTCTATCAACTGACTGTAATTAATTGGGAGTTAAAGAAAGATTGTAACCTGTAATTCTGTGATTCGAGCCTCTTTTCCTTTAATCGCTGATATTGGTCAAAACGATTAAGTTTTTCTAGTTCCATCTACCGGGGCGTACAAAAAACAATCACCTCTCTCTACTATCCTCAATTTATTTTATGATTCTCATCGCGTCATGAAAGATATTGATGTCACTCTTCACTCCGTTGACTCAAACCCGTTAACCCGATATTTCTAAAAGACTATCCAGTTAACAGAAGGTTATCGCAATGAGTGCTGTTTCATCCCAATGCCCAGAAATTGGCGGGCATGTAGTCGCAAAATTTGGTGGTACCAGCGTGGCAAATTTCGATGCCATGAATAACAGTGCAGATATCGTACTGGCAAATAAAGCAGTACGTGTGGTTGTGCTGTCTGCTTCTGCCGGTATAACAAACTTATTAGTTACATTAGCGGAAGGCTGCGATGCAGATAAGCGGGCTGACTACTTGAAACAGATCCACTCCATTCAATACGCAATTATTGATCGTTTGCATGAATCCGATACGATTCGTCAAGAGATTGATCGTCTACTGGAAAATATTAAAACCCTTGCTAAAGCCGCATCTCTGGCAACCTCTGCGGCTCTGACAGATGAATTAGTCAGCCACGGTGAACTGATGTCCACACGATTGTTTACCGAATTGCTTCGCCAGCGAGGGAAAAATGCCGAATGGTTTGATATACGCAAAGTGATGTATACCGACGATAGTTTTGGCCGTGCAGAACCAAACCATGAACAACTTCAATCGTTGGCAACGGAACATCTCTTACCACATCTGAAAAATAGCCTGGTTGTCACCCAAGGTTTTATTGGTCGTGAAGAGAACGGCCGTACCACTACACTGGGGCGCGGTGGCAGCGATTATACTGCAGCACTCTTGGGAGAAGCCCTTGGCCTGAAACGCGTTGATATCTGGACAGATGTTCCGGGCATTTATACCACTGACCCGCGAGTCGTTCCAACTGCCCAACGAATTGATAAGATTGCCTTTGATGAAGCGGCGGAGATGGCAACATTTGGCGCCAAAATCCTACATCCGGCAACACTGTTTCCTGCTATTCGCTGTGGCATTCCAGTATTTGTCGGCTCTAGCAAAAAACCACAGGCCGGCGGTACGCTGGTTTGTGATACCACAGAAGCCCCACCACAGTTCCGCGCTATTACCCTGCGCCAGAAACAGACGTTATTGACACTACACAGCCTGAAAATGCTCCACGCACAGGGATTTTTGGCTGAAATATTTACCATTCTGTCACGTCATAATATTTCAGTGGATTTGATCACCACCTCCGAAGTTAATGTGGCATTAACACTCGACACCACTGGCTCCACTAGCACAAATGGCAGCCTGCTGACCAATGCACTGATGACGGAGCTTTCGACGCTGTGTCGGGTTGAAGTGGAAGAAGATCTGGCGCTGGTGGCAATTATTGGTAATCAGCTTTCTCAAACCAATGGATTAGGAAAAAAGGTTTTTAGTGTGCTGGAAAGATTCAATCTTCGTATGATCAGTCATGGTGCCAGTAACCATAACCTGTGTTTGCTTGTTCAAGGCAAAGATGCAGAACAAATTGTTCAAACGCTTCATCAGCGTTTGTTTGAATAAGTATAGTTTTTCAGGTACTTGATATCCTTCTCAGTTAAAAGGCTGAGGGGGATATTACGATAAGTCCATTATTTGACTTACAAATTCATTGTGTAGGAATATCTGTTTTTCATAATAGCGAGACTCCCGCTTTCTTCATTATTATTTTTACTTCATGCTGGCAAAATCATAAAAATTTTCTTTTGATTTTACTATTTATTTTTAAATAGCTTTCTGCTGAAAATTCTAGTGTGAATTAGTTAACATTTTTAATTACATATTTAATTATATTGAGGGATAGTAAATCATAGGATATTTTTTAACAAAATATTATTTTCTCACTTATTAGAAAATTGTACGCAGAACAATCATATTATCTTGATAAAAAAAGGACTATCAATTAGTATGCATCACGATTAAAACTGAGGTATTGATATCCCATACTGTTGAATAACATATGTAAAATCAATCAAATGAACTGAAGGAATAACAGTTACATTAGCAAGCAAATATACTTTAGCTTGTGCGGTAGCTATTATTTTTTCTAGCCATCAGGCAGTATCTATTATAAAAAATCATACAAATACAATCTTGGTATATACCCTATGGATTTCAAGATGCATCGCGACGGCAAGGGAGTGAATCCCTGGGAGCATAGATAACTATGTGACCGGGGTGAGCGAGTGCAGCCAACAAAGAGGCAACTTGAAAGATGACGGGTATAAAAGGATAATATATGGAACTTGAACAGCAAGTATTATCGATAGTCAACAAAATTGCCAGAAAAAATGTTGAGTTAGATGATGAACTTTTGAAGCAAAATTTAATAGATTCAATTACTACAGTCGATCTCATCCTGGCATTACAAGAGGAATTCGATTGCTACATATCAGCAACTGATGCTGAATCTATTCTCGAAACCCCTGAGTCAATTATCCACTATTTAAACAACTTAAAATGATGTTAAAAAAGATATCCATTAATATCGCGGCGTTATTATTCGCATCAATTATTTTTTCATCTATTATATTATTTATTAATAATTTCACTTCAAAAATAGTAGAATACAAATATATTAAAGACGATAATAAATCGAATAATTATATACCTACGATTACAGATCAACACAATACTATTGATTTCTCAAAAGAAAAATCACTTGAATATGGATTTAAAAATAATCATGTGATTTTATTTGGATCTTCTGAATTAACAAACAGAGCGCATCAATTCATTCCATATAATTTCTTAACAAAAAATTTAAATATTCCCACAATAGGTATTGGTAAAGCACATTTTGAATTATTAGCAATTTACGGTTATTTATCAGCTTATCAAGAATATTTAAATAAAGATAGCAGAATAGTCATTATTCTGTCGCCAGGATGGTTTGAAAAAACAGACTTGTTACCACAAGCATACAATTATCACTTTCCATCCTATATCGCAAATAAACTCGCAAATGATGAAAATGCAAAAAATATATTTTCTAGCTATCTCAATGAAAACAAAGATAACTTTGAAAATTTAAACGCTACCCAATTAAAGTTGATTCATAAAGACAATATAATAGTGTCATCAGTTGCAAATGTTTTAAACTATATAGCAGAGGCAAGAATAAACATCAAAAATATAATAACCGACAATCATAAAATTAAAGCTGACAATATTTATGTCCTTCATAAAGATCCTTTAATGAAAAAACAATTTAAAATTGCCAATACCGAAGTTCAATGGCTAGATCTAGCTAATGATGCTAAAAATATTGAACTTAACAATATGAGCAAGGAGACGCAATGGGTAAATAAAAAATACTAGGTAGATTCACATAATAAGTGCAACATCGTTAATCTGGAAGTAAACATGTTCGTATTCCCTTAAATAATTCATTCGGTGTTTTCCCACCCCGTGTTTTTCGGGGGCGAT
>NZ_JBHFKV010000055.1:0-26179 GCF_042879355.1 Photorhabdus sp. RM71S
ATCGCCCCCGAAAAACACGGGGTGGGAAAACACCGAATGAATTATTTAAGGGAATACGAACATGTTTACTTCCAGATTAACGATGTTGCACTTATTATGTGAATCTACCTTTATTAAATATTAATTTCAGCTTCCAACATGATAATTTACCGCAATCCAGTAATCCATTTGCCCGGCCTTACTTCGATGGTTCTGTGCATCCTGATAATTTGAAAATGTTTATTTAAGTGAGATTTACGGGCGATAAACTAGCCGAAGATCAAGAAATAGATTACATCCAGATTGCGACCGAAGACTACTTTGGTGTAATGCGTATCATTGGCGAGTGTGACATTCGCCACCGCCTCATAATTCATGGAGAAAATGATGAAAACTTTAGATTACTTTGCCCAGTTAAGATCACAACTGGCCGCGTTTACCTTCCTCAATGGCGATGGGCTGACTGTTTCCCGTCTGGGTCTCTCGATTACTCTGTTTTTTAAACAAGGCTACACCCAGGAAAAAACAATATTAAATTACCTTCGAAACCAATCATGTGGAATCCCTCACCGGCATTTTTGTAATAAGCAAGGAATTCCATCGGTCAGATATATACCCGTTATCTTTCAAGTTGCCTCTTAAGTTGGCGGCACTCGCTCACCCCGGTCACAAAGTTAGTTATGTTCCCGGGGATTCTCTCCCTTACCGTCGCGATGCATCTTGAAATCCATAGGGTATAGAGCATCTAGAATTTAGTAGCTTTGAACATGGCAAAAGGGGGGTAACATCGTAAATCTCCAGTATCCTTTAAAGCATCCGCGTCATTGTGTTCAAAAAGCTCAATAGTTTTGAACCCAGCCTTGTTCAAGATTTCATAATATGTATCTTTATGCCAATGCGTATCTGAAACCTTAAATATACTTTCATTTGGCAGATCTAAATACACTGGCTTGATTTCTCCATCATTGTATTTTTTATTTAGATCGCCGCTCATAAAAGAGCTGAACTTAATCCCACAAGAATCCGGATTAGTATCCAATACGTAAAAAATACCACCAGGTTTTAATGTTCTATGAACTTCCTTGGCGATTTTTAAAAGATCAGACTTTTTATTGCTACCGATGAACACGTAACAGCATATAGCTGCGTCGAAAGTATTATCATTGAAGTTAAGGACACCAGTTTTGATTTGATGATAAGAGCTATTGCCACGATTGATATTGCTGGCGGCTTTGTCCACCATAGTTTGTGAGATATCTACTCCCGTTACCGTCTTTATGCCTCCAGCAATTAGCCGACGTGACACTTTCCCACCACCACAACCGTAATCAAGAACCGATATATTTTGCCCCAAGCTCTCCTTAAGGTTATCAATCAACGGTGTGTACCCAAGTCTCTCTTCCAAATAATCATCATATTGATCGAATAAGTTTGAAACCTCTTCATTCATCCAGTCAGTATTCATTTGTCATCTCATATTCATATATGTGTAGTAATAACCAAAAATTGCTCTTTAAAGCCCTTCGGACTTTTCGCCTGATATCCCCGCCCGCACGGGGCAAGGGTTTACGGCGGTTTTTGCTAAGAAAAAACATAACTGAGTTAAATAAAAGGTCTAACAGAACCTAAAATAATAAATTGGTTTTTGCAATATCTAAGTCATATTTAGCAATATTGCTTTTTCTTTAAATTGATCACGCTCCTCCAGACCCCCATTGTGAAAAAAATTCAATATCAAAATGACACAAATACAACTATGTGTATATGAGTATTATCTATATATTGAGTCCAGTCACAATATTCCTTTTTTTACAGGAGGTTTCTTGTATATATACTCAATCAACTTGAATCCTGCATTTTAAAATTAATTGGGTATATTATCATTCTAAAAATAGTTTTTAAAAATAATAATCATATTCATTGAAAATAACTACTTTATACAGATTAATATACAGTCGCGATAATTACCATAATGATAACCAAAAAGAAAAAAACTCACTGAATGCCATCTGACAATTACCTAAAAACAGCCCAAAAACGAGGCCATAAAACAGTCGAAATAATGTTTTTTATCATTATTCTCTGCGCTCATCACAAAATATTAATCACTTTACTTTCCATAAAACACCATTCAAAACAATTGTAATTATTTCATAACTTTATCATTAACAATGTAATTATTATTTATGTAATTATAATTTTTATTATTGCATTGCCGCAGGAATTTAGAGAAACAATAGATGATAACGTTATGAAATAGTCAACGACCGAATGGTACCGTTTTATCTACCCGTTATTTTCATCCTATTTCAGCACGTTATCAGACACCCTATTTGCTGCCTTCTTTTAATGAACATTAAGAATCTCTTTACGTATTCATGGAGTGCAAGTCAGCATAAATATTTTATTTATTAAATAGTTAAAAGGAATAAACATGAGCACAATCACACCAGAACACCCTGAAATGACACAACAGGCACAAAAAGCTAACCGACTGCATGAAGCGAGTATCCTCAAACGTGCTAATCCTCAATTGCAAAATGCGGTACATCTTGCTTTAACCTCGCCTCACGCCGATCAACAAGGTTATAACAGTAAATTTGGTGGCCGTGCCAGCCAATATGTCTCCCCCGGTGCAGTTGCCTCCATGTTCTCTCCCGCTGCTTATCTGACTGAACTTTACCGTCAGGCACGGGATTTACACGCAGAAAATACCATTTATCATCTGGATAAACGCCGCCCGGATCTAAAATCACTGACGCTCAGCCAGCAAAATATGAATGATGAAGTTTCTACACTTTCTCTATCTAATAAAGTACTGCTGGAAGGGATTAAGACGCTGACTGGGCTAGAAAGCCATACTGATGTGATGAAAGCGCTATCAACCTTTCGCCATTCTGGTTCGACGCCGTATCACGATGCTTATGAAAATATATGCAAAGCTATTCAATTACAGGCTCCGACATTCGACCAATTTAGTCCATCCCCAGAAACAGATATCGCTAAACTGAAATATCAAGCTTCCCTGTTGGGGATGAATATTTCCATCTCGCCAGAACTATTTAATATCCTAACAGAGCAGATTACAGATGACGAAGAAGAGATTAAAAAGCTCTATAAAGAAAACTTTGACAATATTCAGCCCTCTTTAATGGCAACGCTAGAATACCTAAAAAGCTATTATAATTTGACTGATGAGGAAGTTAACCAGTTTATTAACCAACGAAATATTAGGCTAATACATGAGGAAATGAATTCCAAATATGGCAGCCAACAACCCGCTCAATATTATCTACTCAAGCTCAATAAGATTATTCTTCTGTCACGAGCCACCAAAATGGCACCTGCAATCCTTAAAAAAATTGCCTTTAGTAGAACTTATCAGGCAATATCTCAACCTATAGAAGTCACCCTGGAATATGACCCTACTATATACGATGAATTGAATGATATACCAGACATCAATACAGAGATATTAAAGAAAATCTTTCGCGTTAAATACTATATGCAGCGTTACAATATTGATGCTGAAACTGCATTAATCCTGTGTAATGCACCCATTTCACAAAATTATTATAGCCGTAGTTCCGATCAATTTAGTCGTTTATTTAATACCCCACCATTGAATGGTCAGGATTTTCACGTTTGGGATGAAGAGATTAATTTAAGCCCAAACGATACAAATAGCTGGCAAAAAGAAGTGCTTAAACGGGCTTTTAATGTCGATGATATTTCACTTTATCAATTACTAAAGATGACTCATTGTGATAATGACAATGGAAAAATAATCAATAATTTAACTAATATTTCTTATCTCTATTTAGCCAAATTACTGGCAGATATTCATCAGTTAACTGTTAATGAACTGAATTTACTGTTGGTTGCCATAGATGAAGGATCAACCAGCTTATCAGGGATAAGTGATGACAATCTGGCTATTCTGATCGATAAACTTTATAGCGTTACCCAGTGGTTGCGTACACAGAAATGGAATACGTACCTGCTGTTTATGATGACCACCACCAGCTATAACAAAAACCTGACTCCAGAAATCCAGAACCTGCTAGATGCTGTCTACAATGGTTTGCAAGGCTTTAACAGCGAAAATGAGACAAATCTTCTGTTGAAAATGTCTCCTTATCTCGCCGCCGCTCTGCAATTGCCGTCTGAAAATGCCGCTCACTATGTACTCGCTTGGGCAGATCAACTAAAACCTGGCGCTGGTGTAATGACAGCAACAAAATTCTGGGGATGGTTGCAATCTCAACACAATTCAGAACAATCAACTACTGTAACAGAAGAACAAGCAGTCCAATATTGCCAATGCCTGGCACAACTGGCGCTGATTTATCGCTCCATCGGCCTTAGTGAAAACACCTTACGTCTGTTTGTCACACAACCGCAGCTCTTTGACCTTACCGCAGGAACAGCGTCGACACACAATGCATTATCACTGGTAAAGCTGACGCATTTTACTAACTGGGTTAACTCTCTAGGTAAAAACGCCTCTTCTGTACTGACCGAATTTGAAAAGGGAACATTAGAAGCCAAACAGTTGGCTGATGCCATGAGCCTTGATAAAAATCTACTGGAGCAAGCCAGTACCCAAGCACAAGCTAATTTCGCCAACTGGACATCTATCAATACTATCCTGCAATGGGTTAATATCGCGCATCAATTGAACGTTTCTCCGCAGAGCGTTTCAGATCTAGTGAAATTACAGGCTGAAAAATCCACTTATGTTCATTGGGAAAACGTAGCTACGACATTAACCGCAGGACTAGACACCCAAAAGGCCGATGCCTTGCATATTTTTCTGGATGAGTCTCGTAGCGCCGCATTGAGTAAATACTATATCGGTAAAATTGCTAGTCAAAATCCAGCGATTAAAAACCGTGATGATCTATACCAGTATTTATTGATCGATAACCAAGTTTCTGCTGCCATCAAAACCACGCCAATTGCAGAAGCTATCGCCAGCATCCAACTGTATGTCAACCGGGCATTGAAAAAGATGGAAGGTGATGCAGTCACAAGTGTCGTCTGCCATCCGTTCTTTACCGATTGGGATAAATACAATAAACGCTACAGCACTTGGGCCAGCATTACTAAGCTCATTTACTACCCTGAGAATTACATCGATCCGACGATACGCATCGGGCGAACAAAAATGATGGATACGTTGCTGCAATCCATCAGCCAGAGTCAATTAAATACCGATACGGTAGAAGATGCCTTTATGTCTTATCTGACATCATTCGAACAGGTGGCTAATCTGGAAATCATTAGCGCCTATCATGACAACATCAATAACAATCAGGGATTAACCTACTTTATCGGACACAGTAAAACAGAAGTGAACCAATATTATTGGCGTAGTGTGGATCACAATAAATTCAGCAATGGTAAGTTTCCTGCTAACGCCTGGAGTGAATGGCACAAAATTGACTGTCCAACAAATCCCTATAAAGACACTATCCGCCCGGTAATTTTCCAATCTCGCCTGTATCTGATCTGGCTAGAGCAGAAGAAAATTGCTAAACAGACAGAAAATAATCATCAAACCGTCGTAAGCCATCACTATGAACTAAAACTGGCGCATATCCGTTATGACAGTACCTGGAATACACCAATAGCCTTAGAAGTACATGACAAAATATCCGCTGTTTTAAAAACATCAGATTTATTAGACCAATTGCAAGAGTACCAAAAGCAATTAGAAGATAAACTGAAAGAACAGCAGGAAGAAGTAGAGCGACTAAAACCAATCCTACCACTGAATCCAGTAAGTCCACCAAAACCTATAGAGCCACTAAAATCATTGCAACTATTGCCACCGCTAATAGAACAACGGAAAAAACAACTGGCGCAATGGGAGAGAGAATTGAATGAACAGGGGCAATCAACGACAGAGATAAGCGTAAGGGAAAAACAACTGGAATTGAACCAACAGGATATTCAGAAGGAACTGGATCGACTGGAACCAGAGCTAATAAGAAAACAACTAGGGTTCTACTGTGCAAATCACCAAGACAATAAGTTGTTAGTCCTGTTTTATCAAAAACAGGACGCACCGGATAAATACACAACAGATGCGCCAATAAAAGGGCTACATATCTCCTCAAATATATTACTTGAAGATATAAATCTCGGAGATTACATACTTAACATTCGTAACCAGTTTGATATCGATATTGGAGTCAACAGTATCATTAAGGTGAATAACCGACACGAAATCTCTTCATCAATAGAAATAAATGACAATAATATCCTGATCCTTTACCACGATACAAACGGAGCGCAGTATATGCAGTCAGGAGGTTATCGTACTCGCCTGAATACACTGTTTGCTCGTAAATTAATTAGCCGCGCCATGACCGGGATCGATACTATCTTAAGTATGGAAACTCAGAAATTATCCGAACCCCAATTAAAGGAAGGATTTTTTGCTAATTTCACTCTTCCTAAATACGATCAAAACATACATGGCAATGAACGCTGGTTTAAAATTCACATAGGTAATATTAATGGTAATAATTCAATGCGGTTATATTACCAAGGAACACTAACGGATAATGAAACCAGCATTACTTTATTTGTCCCCTATAAGAAAGACCTTTATACTATGGAGGGTGTCAGGATAGGGGTGCAATACAAGCGACAATTTTATCAAAATTGGTGGGAGCCAGCTTTCTTCTATTTCAGCGAAACTCAGCAAAAATTTGTACTTATTAATGATGCTGATCATACCTCAGCCATGACTCATGGAGGCGAACGAGCACCAGTCAAGAAATACCAAGGCTTTTCTAAAGTTTCTGTTCTATCCGAACACACAGAACCAATGGATTTCAACGGAGCCAATAGCCTCTATTTTTGGGAATTGTTCTACTATGCTCCGATGCTGATTGCTCAACGTTTGTTACACGAGCAAAACTTCGATGAAGCCAACCGTTGGCTGAAATATGTCTGGAACCCAGCCGGCTATATTGAACATGGTCAGATTCAGCACTACCACTGGAATGTTCGCCCGTTGTTGGAAGATACTAGCTGGAACGATGATCCATTAAATTCCGTCGATCCCGATGCTATAGCGCAATATGATCCCATGCATTACAAAGTCGTTACTTTTATGCGCACCCTTGATCTGTTGCTGGCCCGTGGAGATTACGCCTATCGTCAGTTAGAACGAGATACGCTCAACGAAGCTAAGATGTGGTATATGCAAGCACTGCATCTATTGGGTGATAAACCTGATTTATCGTTCGGTTCAGAGTGGAGTAAGCCAAGTTTAGGTGACGCGGCCAAAATGGAGAAACAAGAAGAACACGCCCAAGCAATGGTCGCTCTGCGACAAGGTGATGTTAGTCGGCACAACAACCCGACAGATCTTTTCTTGCCACAGGTTAATGAAGTGATGCAAAACTATTGGCAAAAATTGGAACAACGGCTGTATAACCTGCGCCACAACCTCTCTATTGACGGTCAACCGCTACATCTGCCTATTTACGCTACACCAGCGGATCCAAAAGCGTTACTCAGTGCTGCTATTGCCAACTCACAAGGCGGAAGCAAGTTACCGACGTCATTTATGTCACTGTGGCGTTTCCCACTGATGTTGGAAAACGCACGCGGTATGGTAAGCCAGTTAACACAGTTCGGCTCCACGTTACAAAATATTATCGAACGTCAGGATGCGGAAGCCTTAAACACGCTATTGCAGAATCAAGCGGCAGAATTGATATTGACCAATCTCAGCATACAGGACAAAACCCGAGAAGAACTGGATGCGGAAAAAACCGTACTGGAAAAATCCAAAGCCGGAGCGCAATCACGCTTTGACAGCTACAAAAAGCTATACGATGAAAATATCAATGCGGGTGAAAACCGGGTGATAGCATTGCATGCCTCTGTGGCTGGCCTTAGCACTGCCCTGCAGGCATCGCGTCTGGCAGGCGCTGCCCTTGATCTGGCGCCCAACATTTTCGGCTTCGCTGATGGCGGCAGCCGTTGGGGGGCAATTGCCGAAGCGACAGGTAATGTCATGGAATTTTCCGCGAGTGTTATGAACACCGAAGCGGATAAAATCAGCCAGTCTGAAGCCTATCGCCGTCGCCGTCAGGAGTGGGAAATCCAACGTAACAATGCCGAAGCAGAGATAAAACAAATCGATGCCCAACTTCAATCGTTGGCAGTACGCCGTGAAGCTGCGGTGTTGCAGAAAACCAGCCTGAAAACCCAACAGGAACAGACTCAGGCGCAATTGACTTTCCTACAACGTAAATTCAGTAATCAAGCGTTGTACCACTGGCTACGTGGTCGGCTAGCTGCTATCTACTTCCAATTTTACGATTTGGCCGTAACCCGTTGTCTGATGGCTGAAATGGCTTATCGTTGGGAGACTAATGATACCGCCGCAAGCTTTATCAAACCCGGCGCCTGGCAAGGGACACATGCTGGTCTACTCGCTGGTGAAACCTTGATGTTAAATCTGGCACAAATGGAAGATGCCCATTTGAGATGGGATCAACGCGCTCTGGAAGTAGAACGGACCATTTCACTGGCGCAACTCTATGGAGCACTGCCAGAAAAATCGTTCAATTTGACAACACGAATTTCTGCCCTGCTAGCAGATGGCACAACTGGCTCCGTTGACGATCATCCCGTTACATTAGAAAACGGCCAACTCAGTGCCAAAATCTCTCTGTCAGATTTGTCATTACATAATGACTACCCAGAAGGCAACGGCGTAGGCAATATTCGACGCATTAAACAGATCAGTGTCACCCTGCCAGCCCTGTTAGGGCCATACCAGGATGCACAAGCTATTCTGTCCTACGGAGGAAACGAAACCGGATTAGCTGAAAGCTGTAAATCACTGGCGATCTCTCATGGGATAAATGACAGTGGTCAATTCCAGTTGGATTTCAACAATGGTAAGTTCCTGCCGTTTGAAGGGATAGCGATTAACGATACTGGCACATTGACACTCAGTTTCCCCAATGCGACTGACAAACAAAAAAACATGTTGCAGACACTGAGTGATATCATTCTGCATATTCGCTACACCATCCGCCAATAACCACCTCAATTAAATACTAAAGGCAGGCTCCTAAACGGGGCCTGAACCTTTCACGAATATATACCCGTTATCTTTCAAGTTGCCTCTTTGTTGGCTGCACTCGCTCACCCCCTTGCCGTCGCGATGCATCTTGAAATCCATAGGGTATACACCACACTCACAGTCTGCCTTCTTACCTGTCTAACGCTCGTTATAACAGAGATATTTCCTTTTCTCGTGAGTCCGATTGCCTACTATAAAATATCAACCCTCTTCTTTTTCGTAGCATGCAATATGTAACAAATGCAACTATTTCATTTGGTTATTGTTAATCAATTATATTACTTATGATGTAATTATAATTTTTGTTATTGCATTACAACAGCCATTTAAACAAATAATAACGCTACGAAATAGTTGATAGTTAAATGGTGTTTTTATTTAGCCATTATTTTCAACCTAATTTCAGACTGTTATCAGACGTTACCTGTGTTGACTTTGTTTTGATGAATATAAATAACCTTATTTATATCCACGGTACTCAGGCCAGCATAAATGTTTTATTGACCTAACATTTAAAAGGAATAAACATGAACACACTCAAATCCGAATATCAACAAGCGTTAGGAGCAGGTTTTAATAATCTAACCGATATTTGCCATCTCTCTTTTGACGAACTTCGCAAAAAAGTGAAGGACCAACTCTCATGGTCACAGACCCAGAGCTTATATCTTGAAGCACAGCAGGTGCAAAAGGATAACCTTCTGCATGAAGCCCGTATTCTGAAACGCGCCAATCCTCAATTACAAAGTGCGGTACATCTTGCCCTGACAACACCTCATGCTGACCAACAAGGTTATAATAGCCGATTTGGCAACCGCGCTAGCCAATATGCAGCCCCTGGCGCAATTTCTTCCATGTTTTCTCCCGCGGCTTACCTGGCTGAACTTTATCGTCAGGCACGAAATTTACATGACAAAGATTCTATTTATCATTTGGATAAACGCCGTCCAGATCTAAAATCATTGGTACTCAGCCAGAAAAATATGGATACGGAGATTTCCACACTTTCTCTGTCTAATGACATGTTGCTAGAAGGGATTAAAACTCAGCCTAATTTGGACAGCCACACTAAAGTGATGGAAAAATTATCTACTTTCCGCCTTTCCAGTTCGATGCCATATCACGATGCTTATGAAAGTGTACGTAAGGTTATTCAATTACAAGCTCAGGTATTTGAGCAATTAAGCGTATACCCAGAAACAACACTCTCTCAATTGAAGTATCAAGCTTCCCTGTTAGATATTAATGCTTCCGTTTCACCAAAGTTATTTACTATTCTGACAGAAGAAATTACCGAATCTACTGCTGAAACTCTTTATAAGAATAATTTTGGTGATATTAAACCTTCTCTGATAGAAAAACTGGAATATCTGAAAAGTTATTACAATCTGAGTGATGAAGAGTTTAGCGACTTCCTTAAAATAAGAACTATACTTCTCCCAGAAGAAGAAATAACAATTACTGAGCCTGCATCGCGTACTACTAGTACACAACAAACTATCGAAAAGACTAATTATCGTGCTCTGTTGAAAATTAATAAATTTATTCGTCTATTCAAAGCTATAAACTTATCACCAACGGTATTAAGTGGAATCCTCCGCAGTATCAGTCCAGAATTCAACATCAATGAAGAAGTGTTAAAAAAAATCTTCTGTATTAAATACTATATGCAACGTTACGGTATTGATGCTGAAACTGCACTAATACTATGCAAGGCACCAATTTCACAACATAGCAATGACGGCCATCCAAGCCAGTTTGATCGTTTATTTAATTCCCCAAAACTGAATGGTCAGGATTTTTCTACCAATGGCACTCCAGAGATTGATTTAAATCTAAGCAGTACCAACAGCTGGCACAAAACAGTACTTAAACGTGCTTTTAATGTCGATGATATCTCATTAAATCGACTACTAAAGGTTACCTATGGAGACAACACTAAAGAAACAATGGTTAATAATAGAGATAATCTCTCTCATCTCTATCGCACAAAATTACTCGCGGATATCCATCAGCTAACTATTGATGAATTAGGGGTACTACTAGTAGTAGTTGCCATAGATGAAGGAAAAACCGATTTATCTAAGATTACTCATGATAATTTAGCGGTTCTAATTAGCAAACTCTATACTGTTACCAATTGGCTGCGTACACGGAAATGGAGTGTATATCAGTTATTTGTGATGACCACCACCGACTATAACCAAACCCTGACACCAGAAATTCAGAACTTACTGGATACTATATATAACGGCCTGCAAGATTTTGACAAGAAAATACTAAAAGCCAAAGAGGAGCTAAAAAAAGCGGAAGAAAGCCAGCAAAAATCGGAAGAAAATTTAAATAAAGCCAAAAAGAATCTGCAAGAGGCCGAGGAGAATCTGAAAAAAACACTGTCTCATTACATAGCCGCCGCTCTGCAATTGCCATCTGAGAATGTTGCTCTCTCCGTGCTGGCCTGGGCAGATAAGCTAAACTACGGCAAAGCAGACAAAATGACGGCAGACACACTCTGGGACTGGTTGCGGAAAAATCCCTTTGGAACTCAATCATCGGAACCAACAGGAACAACTGCATCAGATAACTCAATTCAACAAGCTGTCCACTATTGCCAATGTCTAGCACAACTAGCACTGATTTACCGTTCTACTGGCCTTAGCGAAAGCACTTTACGTCTGTTTGTGACAAATCCACAACTCTTTGGTCTTACCACAACAGCAACGTCAACACACAATGTATTATCACTGATTATGCTGACGCGTTTTACCGACTGGGTTAACTCACTAGGTGAAAACGCCTCTTCTGTACTGACCGAATTTGAAAAAGGAACATTAACAGCAGAAATATTGGCTAAGGCCATGAATCTTGATGAAAATCTACTGGAGCAAGCCAAGACTCAAGCAAAAGCTGATTTCTCCAACTGGTCATCTATCGACACCATCCGGCAATGGATTAACATCGCACGTCAATTGAATATCTCTCCACAAGGTATTTCTGAACTGGAGCAAGTATTAGACATAGAATCTTCCGCTGACTATACCAAATGGGAAAACGTCGCTGCGATATTAACCTCCGGGCTAGACACCCAAAAAGCCAACGCTCTATGTGCATTTCTGGATGAGTCTCGCAGTGCTGCGTTAAGTACATACTATATTTATTCTCATAACCAAAAAGATCGAGAAGCAAGAAAACATACGGTAATTAAAAACCGTGATGATCTATATCAATACCTATTGATCGATAATCAGGTCTCCGCCGCCATTAAAACCACGGAAATTGCTGAAGCTATCGCTAGTATCCAACTGTATATTAACCGCGCATTGAAAAATATGGAGGGAGATACTGTCACAAGTGTCACCAGCCGCTCATTCTTTACTAACTGGGATAAATACAACAAACGCTACAGCACCTGGGCCGGCATGGCTAAACTCCTTTACTATCCAGAGAATTACATCGATCCGACATTACGTATTGGGCAGACAAAAATGATGGATACGCTACTGCAATCCATCAGCCAAAGCCAATTGAATACCGATACCGTAGAAGATGCCTTTAAATCTTATCTAACGTCATTCGAACAGGTGGCTAATCTGGAAGTAATCAGCGCCTACCATGACAACATTAATAATGACCAAGGATTGACCTATTTTATCGGACGCAGTAAAACAGAAGTGAATCAATATTATTGGCGCAGTGTAGATCACAATAAATTCAGCGAAGGTAAATTCCCCGCTAATGCCTGGAGCGAGTGGCACAAAATTGACTGTCCAATTAACCCCTATGAAGATACTATCCGCCCGGTAATCTACCAATCCCGCCTATATATCACCTGGCTGGAACAGAAGAAGGTAACTAATCGATCAGAAGTAGAAGCTCTATCAAAAGTAGAAGCTCTATCAGAAATAAAAACAGACAAACAAAGAAGCAAAACGACCACAAGCTATTATTATGAACTGAAATTGGCACATATTCGTTATGACGGTACCTGGAATACACCAATTACCTTTGATGTAGATAAAAAAATATCTGATCTAAATCTAGAACCGAATAAAGTGTTAGGACTCTATTGTGCAAGCTATCAAGGCAAAGATAAATTACTGGTCATATTTTATCAAAAACGGCCCGAACAAGCAGATTATAGACAGGCTACCATGCAAGGGTTATATATCTCCTCTAATATGTCACAAGAAGAGATGAAGCCTAATGATTATAAACTTAATATTCATGAACAGCTTGATACCCGTACTGAAACCAATAGTGTTATAAGAGTCAATAACCGCTATGCAGAAAGCTACGAAATCCCTTCATCAGTAAACAGTAATAACGGTTATGATTGGGGTGAAGGCTACCTGAGTATGGTATATGGCGGGAGTATTCTGATTACCCGACCTCAATTAAATGGTTCAAAAATCCAAATCTCACCGAAGTTAAGAATTATTCATAATGGATATGAAGGTCGACAACGTAATCAATGCAATTTGATGAAAAAATACGGTAAGCTTGGTGATAAATTTATTATTTATACCACGCTAGGTATTAACCAAAATAATTTATCAAATAAAAAATTTATCTACCCTGTTTATCAATATGGAGACACCCCCGAAAAAGGGAAACTACTGTTTTATCGGGATAGTGCCACTAACTTTGTAAGAGCCTGGCTCCCTAACCTTCCCTCTGGCTCTCAAGAAATGTCCGTAACCACTGGCGGTAACATTAGTGGTAACTATGGTTATATTGATAATAAACATAGTAACAACAATCCATTCAAAGAATATTTCTATATGGATGACCACGGTGGTATTGACACTGATGTTTCTGGACCAATGTTTATTAATACCGATATTAAGTCTTCAAATGTTAAAGTCATAATAAAGGCTACCGGTATCAAAGAAGAAACGTTTATAGCAAGCAAGGACAACAATGTACCTACTGAGCCACCCCCTAACTTCGAAGAAATGTATTATCAATTTAAAGCTCTCAAAGAAATAGATGTCTCCAAGCTGACATATAATAATAATGAAGCAAGTATTGATGTCACCTTTACAGCATCTGCTGAAGCATTTGAAAGTGGTCAGAAAGAACGTAATCTAGGCGAAGAACATTTCAGTATTCGTATTACCAAAAAGGCAGAAACTGATAATGTCTTATCCCTTCACAGCAATCCAAGCGGGGCACAATATATGCAATGGGGAAACAATAGTACCCGCCTTAATACGCTATTTGCCCGTAAATTAATTAGCCGAGCCAACGCTGGTATTGACACTATTTTAAGCATGGAAACTCAGAATATTCAGGAACCTAAATTAGGAGAAGATTCGCTTGATGCTACAGAACCAATGGATTTCAACGGCGCTAACAGCCTCTATTTCTGGGAACTGTTCTACTATACCCCGATGTTGATTGCTCAGCGTTTGCTGCACGAGCAAAACTTCGATGAGGCTAACCGCTGGCTGAAATATGTCTGGAATCCGGCTGGCTATATTGTCAATGGTCAAATGCAGCATTACCGCTGGAATGTCCGCCCATTACAAGAGGATACTAGTTGGAACGATGATCCACTGGATTCGGTCGATCCTGACGCTGTAGCGCAACACGACCCAATGCACTACAAAGTCGCCACCTTTATGCGCACCCTTGATCTGTTGATCGAACAGGGAGATTACGCCTATCGCCAATTGGAGCGAGACACACTCGCCGAAGCCAAAATGTGGTATATGCAAGCACTGCATCTATTAGGTGATAAACCTCATCTACCACTCAGTTCAACATGGAATGATCCAGAGCTAGAAGAAGCCGCAGATCTTGAAAAACAACAGATACACGCCAAAGCAATAGCAGATTTACGACAAGGCCAGTCTACAGGTGGAAGCAATACAGATCTTTTCCTGCCACAGGTCAACGAAGTGATGCTGAGCTATTGGCAGAAACTGGAACAACGGCTGTATAACCTGCGCCATAACCTCTCTATTGATGGTCAACCTTTGCATCTGCCTATTTTCGCAACACCAGCCGATCCAAAAGCGTTACTCAGTGCCGCTGTTGCCAGCTCACAGGGCGGAAGCAATATGCCAACGTCATTTATGTCACTGTGGCGTTTCCCACACATGCTGGAAAACGCCCGCGGCATGGT
The DNA here is from genome assembly GCF_042879355.1 of Photorhabdus sp. RM71S. Taxonomy (NCBI): domain Bacteria; kingdom Pseudomonadati; phylum Pseudomonadota; class Gammaproteobacteria; order Enterobacterales; family Morganellaceae; genus Photorhabdus; species Photorhabdus sp. RM71S. Next base: position 15,231 of record NZ_JBHFKV010000055.1, read on the forward strand.
CAGTCAGCTCACTCAATTCGGCTCCACATTACAAAATATTATCGAACGTCAGGATGCAGAGGCATTAAACACACTGTTGCAGAATCATGCGGCGGAACTGGTATTGACCAATCTCAGCATACAGGGCAAAACCATTGAAGAGCTGGATGTTGAAAAAACTGTGCTAGAAAAAACACGCGCCGGAGCTCAATCACGTTTTGATAGCTACAGCAAATTCTACAATGAAGACATCAACGCAGGTGAAAAACAGGCAATGGCATTGCGTGCTTCCGTCGCTGGTATCTCTACTGTCCTTCAAGCATCACATCTGGCGGGCGCGGCTCTTGATCTGGCCCCCAACATCTTTGGCTTCGCTGATGGTGGTAGCCATTGGGGTGCGATCGCCCAAGCCACAGGTAATGTCATGGAATTCTCCGCCAGTGTCATGAACACCGAAGCGGATAAAATCAGCCAGTCGGAAGCCTACCGTCGTCGCCGTCAGGAATGGGAAATACAGCGTAATAACGCCGAGACAGAGCTGAAACAAATCGATGCTCAGCTTCAATCACTAGTAGTACGCCGCGAAGCCGCGGTGTTGCAGAAAACCAGCCTGAAAACGCAACAGGAACAAACCCAAGCACAACTGCTGTTCCTACAACATAAGTTCAGCAATCAAGCTTTGTACAACTGGCTGCGTGGTCGGCTGTCCGCCATTTACTTCCAGTTCTATGATTTAACAGTAGCTCGCTGTTTGATGGCTGAAATGGCCTATCGCTGGGAGACTAATGACACCACGGCAAGCTTTATCAAACCCGGTGCCTGGCAAGGAACCCATGCCGGTTTGCTGGCGGGAGAAACCTTAATGCTGAATCTGGCACAAATGGAAGATGCGCATCTGAAACAGGATCAACGCGTACTGGAAGTAGAACGTACCGTTTCACTAGCAAATATCTATAAAGAGAAAAGTCAATTTTCCCTGACTGAGAAAATTGCAGAACTGGTGAAGAATAAATTAGGCACTGCCGGTAGCGGAAATAATGCCCTGAAGTTTGGTACCAAAAGTGCCAAAACTTCTCTGCAAGCGTCTATTTCGTTAGCTGACTTACAAATTTGTCACGATTACCCAGAAGGTAGTGGAGTCGGTAATGTTCGCCGAATTAAACAGATCAGTGTCACCCTGCCAGCACTGTTAGGCCCCTATCAGGATGTGCAAGCGATTCTGTCTTACAGCGGAGATGTCACTGGATTAACTGAAAGTTGCAAATCGTTGGCGGTTTCTCATGGGATGAATGACAGCGGCCAGTTCCAACTGGATTTCAACGATGGAAAATTCCTGCCGTTTGAAGGAATCGACATCGATAAAGGTACGCTGACATTGAGCTTCCCAAATGCAATTGGTGAAGGAAGCAAAGAGGGCAAACAACAAACCATGCTGGAGAGTCTAAGCGACATCATTCTGCATATTCGCTACACCATTCGCCAATAACGATTTCAATTAAGTGCTAAAACAGGCCCCTAAATGGGGCCTGCAAGGAGTCTTTCATGCAAAATTCACAAGATTTTAGTATTACAGAACTATCATTGCCCAAAGGGGGAGGCGCTATCACGGGAATGGGGGAAGCGTTAACCCCCACCGGACCGGATGGTATGGCCGCGCTATCTCTACCATTGCCTATTTCTGCCGGGCGCGGTTATGCCCCGTCACTCGCCTTAAACTACAACAGTGGCGCCGGTAACAGTCCATTTGGTCTGGGTTGGGATTGCAATGTTATGACCATCCGCCGACGCACCCATTTTGGCGTTCCCCATTATAACGAAACCGATACTTTCCTTGGGCCGGAAGGCGAAGTACTGGTAGTAGCGGATCAACCGCGTGATGAATCGACATTACAGGGTATCAACCTAGGCGCTACCTTCACCGTTACCGAATACCGTTCCCGTCTGGAAAGTCATTTCAGCCGATTGGAATATTGGCAGCCCAAGACAACAGACAAAACAGACTTTTGGTTGATATATAGCCCAGATGGACAGATACATCTACTGGGTAAATCATCTCAAGCGCGGATCAGCAACCCGTCAGACATCACACAAACAGCACAATGGTTGCTAGAAGCTTCCGTATCACCACATGGTGAGCAAATTTATTATCAGTACCGAGCCGAAGATAACTTAGATTGTGAAACTAATGAAACTACGCTCCATCCACAGGCCACAGCACAACGTTATTTACACATAGTGTATTACGGCAACCGGACAGCCAGCGAAACGTTACCCGGTCTGGATGGTCGCGGCCCATCACAAACAGACTGGTTGTTCTACCTGGTATTTGATTACGGCGAACGCAGTAACAACCTGAAAATGCCACCAGCATTTACAGCAACGGGTAACTGGCTTTGTCGTCAGGACCGTTTTTCCCGTTATGAATATGGCTTTGGGATTCGTACCCGCCGTTTATGCCGTCAGATACTGATGTATCACTGCCTGCAAGCGCTGGATAATAAGATAAAAGAACACAACGGACCAACGCTGGTTTCACGCCTGATACTCAATTATAACGAAAGCGAAATCGCCAGCACGCTGGCATTTGTTCGTCGAGTGGGACACGAGCAAGACGGTACTGCCGTCACCCTGCCACCATTAGAATTGGCGTATCAGGATTTTTCACCGCAACATAACGCTCACTGGCAGCGGATGGACGTTCTGTCTAATTTCAACTCTATTCAGCGCTGGCAACTAGTTGATCTAAAAGGCGAAGGATTACCGGGCCTGCTATATCAGGATAAAAACGCCTGGTGGTACCGTTCCGCACAGCGCTTGGGTGAAATTGGCTCAGATACCGTCACTTGGGAAAAAATGCAGCCTTTGTCTGTTATCCCTTCCTTGCAAAGTAACGCCTCGCTGGTGGATATCAACGGAGACGGCCAACTTGACTGGGTTATCACCGGACCGGGATTACGGGGATATCATAGTCAACGCCCGGATGGCAGTTGGACACGTTTTACCCCGCTCAACGCTCTGCCGGTGGAATATACTCATCCACGCGCGCAACTCGCCGACTTAATGGGAGCCGGACTCTCTGATTTAGTGCTGATCGGCCCTAACAGTGTGCGTTTATATGCCAATACTTGTGACGGCTTTGCCAAAGGGCAAGATGTGGTGCAATCCGGTGATGTCACGCTGCCAGTACCGGGTGCCGATCCGCGTAAGTTGGTGGCGTTTAGTGATGTATTGGGTTCCGGTCAGACGCATCTGGTTGAAGTGAGCGCAACTAAAGTCACCTGCTGGCCTAATCTGGGGCACGGACGTTTTGGTCAACCCATTACCCTTACCCTACCGGGATTCAGCCAGCCGGAGGCCATATTTAACCCTGCTCAAGTTTATCTGGCCGATCTGGATGGCAGCGGTCCAACTGATCTGATTTATGTTCACACCAACCGTCTGGATATCTTCCTGAATAAAAGCGGCAACGGTTTTGCCGCACCAGTGACATTGCGCTTCCCAGAAGGCTTGCGTTTTGATCATACCTGTCAGTTACAAGTGGCCGATGTACAAGGGTTAGGCGTCGCCAGCCTGATACTGAGCGTGCCACATATGGCTCCCCATCACTGGCGTTGTGATCTAACCAGCGCAAAACCGTGGTTACTCAGTGAAATAAATAACAATATGGGGGCCCATCACACCTTGCGTTACCGCAGTTCCACCCAGTTTTGGCTGGATGAAAAATCCGCGGCGTTGGCTGCCGGACAAACACCGGTTTGTTATCTCCCCTTCCCGGTACACACCCTATGGCAAACGGAAACAGAGGATGAAATCAGCGGCAACAAATTAGTCACAACACTACGTTATGCTCGTGGTGCCTGGGATGGGCGTGAGCGGGAATTTCGCGGATTTGGTTATGTAGAGCAGACAGACAGCCATCAACTGGCTCAAGGCAACGCGCCAGAACGCACACCACCCGCACTGACCAAAAACTGGTATGCCACCGGGCTGCCCGTAATAGATAACACATTATCGACAGAGTATTGGCGTGGTGATAATCAGGCTTTTGCCGGTTTTTCACCACGCTTTACGACCTGGCAAGATGGTCAAGATGTTCAGCTAACACCGGAAGATGATAACAGCCAGTATTGGCTAAATCGGGCGTTGAAAGGCCAACTGCTACGTAGTGAACTATACGGGAAGGATGGCAGTACACAGGAGAAAACTCCCTACACGGTCACTGAATTCCGCCCACAAGTACGTCGATTACAGCATACCGATAACCGATATCCGGTGCTGTGGTCATCTGTAGTTGAAAGCCGCAACTATCATTACGAGCGTATCGCCAGCGACCCGCAATGCAGCCAAGATATTACGCTATCCAGTGATCTATTTGGTCAACCGCTAAAACAGGTTTCGGTACAGTATCCACGCCGACAGCAACCGGCAATCAGTCCGTATCCTGATACGCTGCCTGATAAGTTGTTAGCCAACAGCTATGATGACCAGCAACGCCAATTACGGTTCACTTATCAACAGTTCAGTTGGCATCATCTGACTGGTAATGCCGTTCGGGTATTGGGATTACCGGATAGTACCCGCAGTGATATCTTTACTTATGGCGCTGAAAATGTGCCTGCTGATGGTTTAAATCTGGAACTACTGAGCGATAAAAATAGTCTGATTGCGGATAATAAACCGCGTGAATACCTCGGCCAGAAAAAAACCGTTTATACCAATGGGAAAAATGCAACGCCATTGCAAACGCCAACGCGACAAGCGCTGGTTGCCTTTACCGAGACAACGGTATTTAGTCAATCCACACTATCAGCGTTTGATGGGAGTATCCCATCTGCTCAATTATCAACGACGCTGGAACAAGCCGGATACCAACAAACAAATTATCTATTCCCTCGCACTGGAGAAGACAAAATCTGGGTAGCTCATCATGGCTATACCGATTACGGTACAGCTGCACAGTTCTGGCGCCCACAAAAACAGAGCAACACCCAACTCACGGGCAAAATTACACTCACTTGGGATGCAAGCTATTGCGTTGTCACCCAAACCCGAGATGCTGCTGGACTGACAACCTCAACCAGATATGACTGGCGTTTTCTGACTCCTGTACAACTCACGGATATCAATGACAATCAGCACCTTATCACGCTAGATGCACTAGGCCGACCAATCACACTGCGCTTTTGGGGAACTGAAAACGGCAAGATGACCGGTTACTCTTCACCGGAAAAAACATCGTTTTCTCCACCATCCGATGTAGACGCCGCTATTGAGTTAAAAAAACCGCTCCCTGTAGCACAGTGTCAGGTTTACGCACCAGAAAGCTGGATGCCAGTACTAAGTCAGAAAGCCCTCAATAGACTGGCAGAGCAAGACCGGCAAAAGTTATACAACGCCAGAATCATCACCGAAGATGAGCGCATATGTACACTGGCCTATCGCCACTGGGCACAAAGTCAAAAGGCACCCCCTCAACTCATTAGCCTGTTAAACAACGTTCGCCGTTTACCGCCTCACAGCCTCACATTGACTACGGATCGTTATGACCGCGATCCTGAGCAACAGATCCGTCAACAGGTGGTATTTAGCGATGGCTTTGGCCGCTTGCTGCAAGCTGCTGCCCGACATGAAGCAGGCTTGGCCTGGCAACGTAATGAAGATGGTTCTCTGATTATAAGTGTCAAGAATACCGAAAATCGTTGGGCAGTGACCGGACGGACAGAATATGACAATAAGGGACAACCGATACGCACCTATCAGCCCTATTTCCTCAATGACTGGCGATACATTAGCAATGACAGTGCCCGGCAGGAAAAAGAAGCTTATGCAGATACCCATGTCTATGATCCCGTTGGTCGAGAAATCAAGGTTATCACCGCAAAAGGTTGGTTACGCCGAACCTTGTTCACTCCCTGGTTTACTGTCAATGAGGATGAAAATGACACAGCTGCTGAGGTGAATATGTAACTTGATCAACCCCGCCTGGCTGACAGGCGGGAAACATAGATAGAGGTGAAAGGTGTTGTTCATAATACCGTCAGATACTCAACTTATTATCTGGTTGATCATTGGTTTTATTGCGGCCTGGGGCGGGTTAGTAAGGTACCTCATTGATATGCAAAACAAACAATATAAATGGAGTTGGATCAACGTATTCTGTCAACTCATCATCTCCTGTTTTACCGGTGTACTGGGAGGACTGCTGAGTTTTGAAAGTGGCAGCAGTATCTATATGACTTTTGCGATTGCAGGTTTATTCGGCACAACAGGAAGTACCGGACTGAATTGGCTCTGGCGCCGCCTCGTTATGCATCATCATGATCATGGAAGGAAGCAATAAGGTATGCCCACTGCCACAGCAAACCATCTGTCTCCAGCTAAACTGGGAAATTATCTACTACACTATCGTAAGAAAACTAACATGCAGACAAAAATTGCGATTGCAGAAAGGATTACACACAACAACGAGGTAAATCATGAAAAATATTGATCCCAAACTTTATCAAAAAACCCCTATCGTCAACGTCCAAGACAACCGTGGTTTGACGATCCGTAATATCGATTTTCACCGTACCACCGCAAACGGTGATACCGATACCCGTATTACCCGCCATCAATACAATGCTCACGGGCACCTAAGTCAAAGCATCGATCCGCGCCTATATGAGGTCAGACAAACTAACAGTACGATCAAACCCAATTTTCTTTGGCAGTATGACTTGACCGGTAATCCCCTACGTACAGAGAGCATTGATGCAGGTCGCACTGTCACCTTGAATGATATTGAAGGCCGTCCGCTGCTGACAGTGACTGCAACAGGTGTCATACAAACCCGGCAATATGAAATTTCTTCTCTGCCCGGTCGTCTGTTATCTGTTACCGAACAAATACCAGAGGAAAAAACATCCCGTATCACCGAACGCTTGATTTGGGCTGGCAATAGCGAAGCAGAGAAAAACCATAACCTTGCCGGCCAGTGTGTGCGCCACTATGACACGGCGGGAGTTACCCGGTTGGAGAGTTTATCACTGACCGGTACTGTTTTATCTCAATCCAGCCAACTATTGATCGACACTCAAGAGGCAAACTGGACAGGTGATAACGAAACTGTCTGGCAAAACATGCTGGCTGATGACATCTACACCATCCTGAGCACCTTCGATACCACCGGCGCTTTATTGACTCAGACCGATGCGAAAGGGAACATTCAGAGGCTAGCCTATGATGTGGCCGGGCAGCTAAACGGGAGCGGGTTAACAGTAAAAGGCCAGACGGAACAAGTGATTATTAAATCCCTGACCTATTCCGCTGCCGGACAAAAATTACGCGAGGAACACGGCAATGGTGTTATTACTGAATATAGTTATGAACCGGAAACCCAATGGCTTATCGGTATCAAAACCCGCCGTCCGTCAAACACCAATCCGTTAGACAGCAAAGTGTTGCAAGACCTACGCTATCAATATGACCCGGTCGGCAATGTCATCAGTATCCGTAACGATGCGGAAGCTACCCGCTTTTGGCACAATCAAAAAGTGGTGCCGGAAAACACCTACACTTACGATTCCCTATATCAGCTTACCAGCGCCACCGGGCGCGAGATGGCGAATATAGGTCAACAAAGTCACCAATTTCCCTCCCCCGCTCTACCTTCTGATAACAACACTTATACCAACTATACCCGTACTTATATTTATGACCGTGGCGGCAATCTGACTAAAATCCAGCACAGTTCACCGGCTACGCAAAACAACTACACCACAGATATCACGGTTTCTAACCGGAGCAATCGCGCAGTGCTAAGCACACTGACCGAAGATCCGGCGCAAGTAGATGCTTTGTTTGATGCAGGCGGGCATCAGAACATCTTAACATCAGGACAAAGCCTGAACTGGAATACTCGCGGTGAACTACAACAAGTAACATTGGTGAAACGGGACAAGGGCACCAATGATGATCGGGAGTGGTATCGTTATAGTGGTGATGGGAAAAGGACATTAAAAGTCAACGAACAACGGGCCAGCAACAACGCTCAAATACAGCGAATAACTTATTTGTCGAGCTTAGAACTCCGTTTAACACAAAACAACACGACCACAACCGAAGATTTGCAAATTATCACAGTAGGAGAAGCGGGCCGGGCACAGGTACGAGTATTACATTGGGAGAGTGGCAAACCAGCGGATATCAGCAATAATCAGCTACGTTATAGCTACGATAATCTTATTGGCTCTAGTCAGCTTGAATTAGACAGCGAAGGAGAGATTATCAGTGAGGAAGAGTACTATCCCTATGGTGGCACGGCATTATGGGCAGCAAGGAATCAGACAGAAGCCAGTTATAAAACCATCCGTTACTCAGGCAAAGAGCGGGATTCTTCCGGGCTATATTACTACGGCTATCGGTATTATCAGCCGTGGGTAGGACGGTGGTTAAATGCCGATCCGGCGGGAACAGTAGATGGACTGAATTTATATCGGATGGTGAGGAATAATCCGGCTACCCTACTTGATCCTGATGGATTAATGCCAACAATTGCAGAACGCATAGCAGCACTGCAAAAAAATAAAGTAGCAGATTCAGCGCCTTCGCCAACAAATGCCACAAACGTAGCGATAAACGTCCGCCCGCCCGTAGCACCAAAACCTACCTTACCCAAAACATCAACGAGTAGACAACCAACTACACACCCCATCAAATCTGCAAGCATAAAACCAACGATGTCGAGATCATCCATTACTGCTCCATTGAGTCCAGAAGGAAATAAATCTATTCCTGAAATATCTCTGCCAGAAAGCACTCAAAGCAGCTCTTCAAGCACTATTTCGACAAATCTACAGAAAAAGTCATTTACTTTATATAGAGCGGATAATAGATCCTTTGAAGAAATGCAGAGTAAATTCCCTGAAGGATTTAAAGCCTGGACTCCTCTAGATACTAAGATGGCAAGGCAGTTTGCTAGTATCTTTATTGGTCAGAAAGATACTTCTAATTTACCTCAAGAAACAGTCAAGAACATAAACAAATGGGGAGCAAAGCCAAAATTAAATGATCTTTCAAATTACATAAAATATACCAAGGACAGATCTACAGTATGGGTCTCTACTGCAATTAATACTGAAGCAGGTGGACAAAGTTCAGGGGCTCCACTCCATGAAATTAATATGGATCTTTATGAGCTTACCATTGATGGACAAAAACTAAATCCACTACCGAAGGGAAGAACTAAAGACAGGGTACCTTCACTCTTACTTGACACACCAGAAATAGAAACAGCATCCATAATTGCACTTAATCATGGGCCGGTAAATGATGCAGAAGTTTCATTCCTGACAACAATTCCGCTTAAAAATGTAAAACCTCATAAGAGATAACGAAAAATTAATATTCTTTATCTACTGCTAATAGCCCTCTTGAACTTACACTCAAGGGGGAAAACTAAATAAGAAACCATCTTTAATAATAAGCCATGAGAAAGTATTTATCTCATGGCTTTCTCGTTTCTGACATCATATTTAAAAATATTAAAATATTTCAATTTTAGTGTTAATGTAAAAAAATCAAGATCATATTTTATCAAAAATATACAATCCATTAATTTACATCCAACTCTAAAATATCAAATCAGCAATTAATGAATTTAATGGTTCTTTATATTTATTTCTAAGGACATAAGCACAATACCTTACCGATGGTGCTGGACGTGGTTCAAAATTCAGAAATGTTATACCTTTATCAATATGGGCAGAATAGCGCATTTCATTGGGTGTCATTAAACTTATCGCGACACCCGCTTTTACCAGATCCAATCTATTAGTAAAATCAGGGATCGTCAATAACGCTAAATTCTGGTATTCAGGCAGATAATTCAATGGCATAAAATTATCGCATTGTTTTAAAAAGGCACTATTATGCTGAACCAAAGGAAAGCTATATATTATTTCATCAACATGACTCTCTGGTTCTAAAATATCATTGGATACGGCAAGAGACAACTTTTGATAAGCACCATCTATCCTGATGATATCATCATTATCTGGATAACATTCAGTCGTCACATAAACCGTTATATCCCCTTTCATTAAGGAGGAAAATATTGCGTCTTGTCTTGTTAAATCATCAATGAGGAAATTGTTGATTATACAAATATCGCGGTAATGATAACGTTGCACCGCTCTTTTTACGACCGTAGATATCTTATTAACATATTCTCCACTTGTGCCAATAACCAGTTTGTCTCTGTTTGATAATTTATAATTTCTACGACAATTCCAGTTATCCTCAACTTTTTGGATCCTTTCATAACATGGCAACAACTCCTGATATAATGCCTTACCCTCTTCCGTAAGCTTGGTTTTTCCCGGTAATCGCTCAAATAATTGGCAACCTACACGCTGTTCCAGTTGATATACGAGCCTGCTAAGTGGAGAGGGGGTAATGCAAAGCGTATCCGCTGCTAACGTGAATGACTCTTTCTTAGCTGATTCCATAAAATACTTTAGTTGCTTTGAACAAAATATCATCACATACCCTCTTGTTTTCATTCCAGAAATAGAATATTAACCATAGAACATGACAATGATGTTTCTACTTTGCATTATTTTACATTAGGACATGTATTAATTGATATTGGATTTCACTATTTATATTCTTAATGCTTACTAAACACTTAACTAATTATTATAAAATAAAAATAAATTATCAATATATTTAAATAATAATTTTAATGAAACTTTATATTTTGTGATTAAGTGCAAATATATCTCATCATCACTAATATTCTATATTTCAATTAGTTAAATAAACATCGATAATATTTATATTAAATCAATACCAATATATCATTAAATAAAATACACGGTAGATTCACATAATAAGTGCAACATCGTTAATCTGGAAGTAAACATGTTCGTATTCCCTTAAATAATTCATTCGGTGTTTTCCCACCCCGTGTTTTTCGGGGGCGATTA
>NZ_JBHFKV010000056.1:0-24737 GCF_042879355.1 Photorhabdus sp. RM71S
CTTCTAAATTAGACATGCCTGAGGAGCTCCACGATTTTGTTTTCTTTGACAAAAACTTTGATCGTGCCTCAGGCACTTAGTTCCCTTCTTAAGCAAATCTCAGGTTAATTACTAATTCGAATTCCTCTTCTATATCCCAACGATTTTGTCGAAAAAGGCTTAGTGGATGATGATCTTCCGTCCCATAACGGTATAAAAGCTCCTTGGCACTTATAACACATTGAACCAATAATCCATTTACCAATGCGGGAAAAACGACTATCTGCTCTTGCTCACTCCACTCTTCTCTATCAGGAAATTGGATAGATTGATTCACGAATGTAACTCCTGTTCCAATGTTAGCAACACAGGTGAAATTTCAGGCAATACACCATGCCATAATTTAAATGAATGAGCAGCTTGCCCCACTAACATCCCCAGCCCATCCGCATAACGAGAAACACCATGCTTCTTGGCAAAGGAAATAAAGGGCGTCAAATCAGCCTGGTAAAACATATCATAACAGACACAATTCTCATTAAACATGAATGGAGATATAGTAGGAATCTCACCATTAATACCAGATGCAGTCGCATTGATAATGAGATCAAACTCAGGACTATTAAGTGCTTTCATCTCAACAGGCCAAATATTACCTATTGCCGAAAAATTATTAGCAACCTGTATAGCGCGACTAAACGTGCGGTTTGTAATTGTAATTTTACAACCAAATTCTAATAATGGAAATAAAACACCTCTGGCAGCGCCACCAGCTCCAATGATTAAAATATGTTGCCCTTGAGTAATAAACCCAAGTCGCATCAAATCTGTTAATAACCCTATACCATCCGTGTTATCACCAATCAATTGATTATTATTAAGTAATTTCAAAGTATTAACTGCCCCGCTGAGTCTTGCCCGTTCAGTCAACTCATTTGCCCGAATAAATGCCTGCTCTTTAAATGGCACAGTAATATTGGCTCCTATACCTCCCTGTTTAAGAAATGTATCCAATGCCTCTTGAAATTTACTTATCGGCACCAGAATTTTCCCATAACGATGCTCAATACCTGTCTGTCTAGCAAATAACTGATGGATACGCGGAGATTTACTATGCTCAACAGGATTACCAAAGACAGCAAATTGATCCATATTTATCTCCCCTTATCCTTGACGATAAAGCTCACCAGTTAAAGCATCCCGAATTTCTGAAGGGTTTTTCCGACCGCCAACACCTCCGTTTAATATAGGAAGCTTATCTCCAAACTGTTGTCTAACTTCTGCTGCTGTTCTGCATGGTTCAAGGCCATTCAAATTTGCACTGGTCGACACCAATGGTTTCCCATAAAAAGTACATAACTGTTTCACCAAAGGATGATCACTAACTCTGACAGCCAAGGTAGTGAATTGCCCTGTCAACCACTTAGGTGCACTGAATTTGGCAGGAATCACCCAGGTTACAGGCCCTGGCCAACAAGCAAACATAGCTTTTTTTTGCTCTTCTGTCAGAAGTTTATCATCAAGATATGGTTGTAATTGTTCATAATTATCTGCGATAAGAATCAACCCTTTCTGCCAAGGACGCTTCTTTAATATAAGCAGTTCATTTACTGCTTTTTCACTATCAGGATCACATCCAAGTCCAAAAACAGCTTCAGTCGGATAGGCAATCACTTTTTCTGCTTTTAATGCAGTTAATACATTCTCAAATGCAGGTGATGCTTCATTGCTCATTTTATTACTCTGCTTAATTTATTTGCCGTTTTCCACACAACTTACTGGCACAAAATAACTTTATACCTTGTGATGTACGTTTTTCCACCAACAACGAATAAGAACAAAACTCACATTTCCCCTCAATTGGCTTATTATTTAATACAAACTGGCAATTAGGGTAACGGTTACACGCATGGAAAATTTTTCCGAAACGTGATTTCCTTTGGAGTAGTTGTCCTTGTTTACATTGCGGACAGGATATTAACGTCTCATCCGGTTTATCAATTAGTTCTGTATGTTCGCATTCAGGATAACGACTACAGCCAATGAACATTCCATAACGCCCTTGGCACAAAATCAAATTGACTCCACACGCGGGACATAGCTGCCCTTCAAGTTCTTTTACCACATGACCATCACTTTGCCCTTTTAATGGACGAATATATTGACATGATGGATAACCAGAACATCCAAGAAATGGGCCATGGATACCATTACGCATAACCAACACAGAACCACATTCAGGGCAATATTTAGTTTCATCAGTGGAGAAAGGAACCATTTTTACCATACTATTTTCACTCAAAAGCTCATTCTCATATGACGTTGAACAGGACTCTGGAAATTCAGTTAATTTAACTCACACGCACATAACCACCAGCAACCATAGTCACCTTACCCAGTAATTCCAGCTCAAGGAGCTTTGTCATGACCTCAGTTATAGGCAATGAAGAACGCTGAGCAATAATATCAACAGGTGTTACTTCAGCGCCTACGTTAACTAGCACATCAGTAAATGGCAACTCAGTTTGCTCAAACTGCGGTTTGATTTCTTCCTCCGCTCTTTCCATATTCAACCATTGTAATGAACTGTAAACATGTTCCACAATATCCATTGCATTTGTAGCTAAATATGCACCTTGTTTTATTAACCAGTGATTGCCTTCGCTCACTGAACTCCCCAAAAGCCCTGGTAATGCAAATACATCTCTTCCTTGCTCAAGAGCACAGCGAGCAGTAATTAACGAGCCACTATTTTGGCCTGCTTCTACAACAATCACTGCTGAGCTTAATCCACTGATAATCCGATTTCTTTTAGGAAAGTTTTTTGCACGCGGTGGAGTATCCGGAAAAAACTCAGAAACAAGAGCACCATTCTCCTCAATTTGCTTTGCTAATGATCCGTGTCTATGAGGATAAATCTGACCAAGCCCACTACCTAATACAGCTACTGTTTTACCTCCACTATCCAATGCAGCTCGGTGACAAATACCATCAATACCGATAGCTAAACCACTAGCAATAACTAACTCATATCCAACTAGTTCACTTGCAAAAATTCTTCCCCATTTCTCACCATAATAGCTTGCTGTCCTGCTCCCTACCATCGCCACCTGCTTCTTTAAAAGAATATCTGGTTTTCCTGCCACAAAAAGCACAAGCGGAGGGGTATGTATCTGCTTTAATAGAGGTGGATACGAAGGGTGAGAATATGTCAATAAATGGTGCTCTGGCTGTTCCAACCACTTAAGGCATGAAGCTAATAAGATTTTATTTACTTTAGTAAATTGCAGACATTGTGCTGGCGATAATCCACTATCTTTCAACACAGTGAGATAACGACTCCCGGAATATAATAATTTTTCTGCAACATTTGCTGCTCTCTCTGTTGCCAAATGAGAAATCATCTTCATTCGCAACCATACTTCCATAGCTTCCATGTTGTCATCCTAGCTAAGATTGACGGACAAAACTAAACTGCTCAATTAGCAATCGATACTGTCAATCTAAACGGGAAATGTCTAGAATAGACATAGAATACCATTAACATTTTGGATGCAGATCTAAACATATATGTCAGTATTACAAGTATTACATTACCCAGACGAGCGGCTTCGCACTATTGCAACGCCTGTTGAAACAGTTGATGCAGAGATTCAACGTATCATTGATGATATGTTTGAAACTATGTATGCAGAAGAAGGTATCGGTTTGGCAGCAACACAAGTTGATATTCATCAGCGTATTGTTGTTATTGACGTATCAGAAACACGTAATGAGCGTCTCGTTCTGATCAACCCAGAATTACTGGAAAAAAGTGGTGAAACGGGGATCGAAGAGGGCTGTTTGTCTATTCCTGAACAACGAGCACTGGTGCCACGAGCCAAAAAAGTCAAAATTAAAGCCCTAGATTACAATGGCCAACCATTTGAATTACAAGCTGATGGCTTACTCGCAATTTGTATTCAGCATGAGATGGACCACTTAATTGGTAAACTTTTTGTGGATTACTTATCTCCACTGAAACGCCAACGTATACGCCAGAAAGTAGAAAAACTGGATAAACAAAAAGCCCGAACCAAGTAAATTATATTAATACAGGAAATAAACGTGTCTGATTCTTTACGTATTGTTTTTGCTGGAACACCTGATTTTGCAGCACGCCATCTAGAGGCTTTGTTAATGTCTCCGCATGAGGTGGTTGGCGTTCTAACTCAACCAGATAGACCGGCAGGAAGAGGTAAAAAACTGACACCCAGTCCTGTAAAGGTACTGGCAGAGGAACGTAACATCACCGTTTTTCAGCCAGCTACTTTACGCTCAGAAGAAAACCAACAATGGATTCTAAAACAACAACCTGATGTTCTCATCGTTGTTGCCTATGGATTGATCCTTCCCAAGGTTATTTTAAATATTCCAGAATTAGGTTGCCTAAACGTACATGGTTCCCTACTACCACGTTGGCGAGGTGCAGCCCCTATTCAACGCTCACTTTGGGCCGGTGATACAGAAACAGGCGTAACAATAATGCAAATGGATATAGGTCTTGACACTGGTGACATTCTATATAAAGCAAGCTGCCCTATTACACCTGAGGATACCAGTGCCAGTTTATACGAAAAACTGGCCAATATTGGGCCAGATGCGTTACTCAAAACATTATCATTAATAATATCAGGTAAAAGTCAACCTGAAACTCAAAACGAAAATTTGGTTACCTACGCTGAAAAACTAAGCAAAGAAGAAGCCCGTATAAATTGGGAACTATCTGCAGCCCACCTTGAACGTTGTATTCGCGCATTTAATCCCTGGCCCATGAGCTTTTTCGAGATGGAAGGACAACCTATTAAAGTTTGGAAAGCAGAAGCCATTGAAGAACAAACTTCGGTAGAACCAGGAACTGTATTAAAAGCAGACAAAGAAGGTATTTATATTGCTACTGCTGATGGAATTCTGAACATTACACAATTACAACCTGCCGGTAAAAAAGCAATGTCAGCAGCAAATCTACTTAATTCTAAACGTGAATGGTTTACGCCAGGCAATAAAATCAACTGAATACTATTTTATACTGTAAGCTCTCTCACAAACTTTCTCTTAATGCTGGCTTTTGTCAGCTCTTTTAACTATGAAAAACACATATAATCTGCGAAGTATCACCGCAAAAGCAATCAATCAAGTTCTGGATCAAGGACAATCTCTCAGTACAGTCTTACCCAAACTGCAACAAAATATAACTGATAAAGACAAACCCTTATTACAGGAATTATCTTTCGGAGTGTTACGCGTATTACCACAGCTAGAGTGGATAATAGGTCAACTAATGGCAAAACCATTAAAAGGTAAACAACGTATTCTTCATTACCTGCTTATGGTTGGGATATACCAACTTGCCTATACTCGTATTCCAGCCCATGCCGCACTTGCTGAAACAGTAAACGGAGCCGTAACTCTGAAGCATTCTCAATTGAAAGGGTTAATTAATGGCGTTCTTCGCCAATTTCAGAGACAACAGCTACAGTTAATGGAATGTACACAAAATAATCCTAGCCACTACTTACACCCAGAATGGCTATTAACTCGAATCCAAAAAGCCTATCCACAACAATGGCAACAACTTATTTATGCTAATAATAAGAAACCCCCTATGTGGTTACGAGTTAATCGTATATACCATAGTCGGGATGAATATCTCACTCTTCTTCATAAATCAGGAATTGATGCAGAACCAGCGCCCAAATCACCTTCTGCTATCCGCATAATTTCCCCTTGCCCTGTAACAATATTACCTGGATTTGATAAAGGTTGGGTCACTGTCCAAGATTTATCCGCACAAGAGTGTGTCGAGTTACTAAAACCCATTAATGGAGAGAAAATTCTCGATCTTTGTGCAGCACCAGGGGGGAAAACAACATATATCCTCGAAATAGCACCAGAATCTCAAGTAGTAGCGGTAGATATTGATGAGCAAAGAATCAAACGAGTAAAAGAAAATCTCCAACGCCTTAACTGCCACGCTACAGTAAAAACCGGTGATGGACGCCACCCTGAACATTGGGCAGAAAACCTGCAATTCGACCGCATTCTTTTGGATGCACCGTGTTCAGCAACAGGAGTAATCCGTCGCCATCCTGATATCAAGTGGTTACGCCGCGAGGAAGATATTGCTCAATTAGTTCAATTGCAATCTGAGATTCTTGATGCAATCTGGCCATATTTAAAGAAAAACGGAACTCTAGTATATGCAACCTGTTCTATTCTACCAGATGAAAATTGCCAGCAAATCAGCTCGTTTTTAAAACGCCATTCAGATGCAAAACTCGCGGGAACAGAGACAAATGATTGTCTGGGAAAACAAATAATACCTGAGTTAAATGGTGGTGATGGTTTCTTTTACGCTCGATTAACTAAACAGTAATATATCTCTACAATTTATAGAGATAATTATTTGTTTGCAATAAGTTAGAAAATACTATGAAAATAATTATTCTTGGTGCTGGTCAAGTTGGCGGTACATTAGCTGAAAATCTGGTAGGTGAAAATAACGATATCACCATAGTCGATACTGATCCCAACCGTCTACACCAACTACAGGATAAATTCGATCTCAGAGTAGTCAATGGTCATGGTTCTTACCCCAGAGTATTAAGAGAAGCTGGTGCTGAAGATGCTGATATGTTAGTTGCTGTAACTAATTCTGACGAAACTAACATGATTGCATGCCAAATTGCTTATTCCTTATTCAACACCCCAAACAAAGTTGCGCGAATACGCGCAGCAGAATATATTCGTGAAGCAGATAAACTTTTTCTGCCTAATGATATTCCTATTGATTATCTTATTTCACCAGAACAACTTGTCATAGATTATATTTATAAACTAATTCAATATCCTGGTGCCTTACAAGTCGTTAACTTTGCCGAAGGCCGAGTAAGTATTGTTGCAGTAAAAGCTTATTATGGAGGCTCACTTGTAGGAAATGCACTTTCCTCACTTCGTGAGCACATACCGCATATTAATACCAGAGTTGCAGCAATATTTCGTCAGGATCGACCAATAAGACCTCAAGGTTCTACAATTATTGAAGCCGGTGACGAAGTTTTCTTTGTAGCTGCATCACAACATATTCGTGCTGTAATGAGTGAGCTTCAACGTTTAGAAAAACCCTACAAACGTATTATGATTGTAGGTGGTGGTAATGTGGGAGCTGGTCTTGCACTACGTCTAGAAAAAGATTACAGGGTTAAATTAATTGAACGAAATCAGCAAAGAGCTATAGAACTAGCCGAATTATTACATGATACCATTGTTTTCTATGGGGATGCCTCCGATCAAGAGTTATTAGCTGAAGAACATATAGAACAAGTTGATGTATTTATTGCTCTAACCAACGATGACGAGGCAAATATCATGTCTGCAATGCTTGCCAAACGCATGGGTGCTAAAAAAGCCATGGTTCTCATTCAACGTGGTGCATATGTCGATTTAGTACAAGGTGGTGTCATTGATATTGCAATCTCTCCACAACAAGCGACGATTTCCGCTCTGCTAGGTCATGTTCGCAAAGCAGATATTGTAAGCGTTTCCTCATTACGTCGTGGAGTGGCCGAAGCTATCGAAGCGATTGCTCATGGAGATGAAAATACGTCAAAGGTTGTTGGTCGAACTGTCGGTGATATTAAATTACCACCAGGCACTACAATTAGTGCAATAGCTCGCGGTGACGAAGTCATTATTGCTAGTGATTATAGTGTGATCGAACAAGGAGATCATGTAATTATGTTTATTACAGATAAGAAATTTATCCCCGAAGTAGAGAAACTATTCCAGCCAAGCCCTTTTTTCCTTTAAAAGCCAAAGAAATCATTATACATCAGTCATATAATTCGCACACAATAACTGATACAACTTGGTATGTTTTAATTAGAAGAGTGTCATGAAGCTTTTAAATCAGTTTATGAATTTACTATGAAAGGTAATTTTGACAATTTAGCTGCTGACGTCAGCATCGATATGATTTTAAAAGAACACCGTACCATCATTCACTATTTTTCTACACAATGAAACTAATACACAGATAATTTAGTAAAAGGAAATTGGAATTATATCAGATACTCCCAATTACCGAAACAAAATTATTATTAGAAATTCGTAGCTTACTGAAAAGTAGGAAATAGACCTATTAAACTAAAAGACCAGTAGTAAAGAATCTAATGACCCCTTACCACTGGTCTCCCAGCTACTTGCTTTGCTATGTTTTTCTTTCCTCTGGTAACTTCCTTTTCCTTTTTTATTTTTTTCAACTCGTTGTTTAAATAGTGGATCACGTAATAGAGCTTCTAGAGCATTATCCTTTATTACACCTTTCTTATGGTGATATGTAATCATCATATACCTCTATCATATTAATTTATCTACAAACATAGCGATTGTACTCTCTGAATTTTCAATAATAAAGAAAAATTTCTTATTTCTTATTTCTTATTTCTTATTTCTTATTTCTTATTTTTTATTTAAAGCACCTTGTTCTAAAGTTTCAAGAATAGAACAATAAATACTTATATGAGAACTACCACAGCAAGCATCACTTAACATCTTAAGTGAATCACGCATTTTTCGCATTTCAAGAAGTTTTTCCTCCACTTCCATTAACCTAGAATCTACAATTTGCTTTGACTCTTCACAAGTATGATGGGCTGGATCTACACGAATAGACAATAATTCTGTAATAGCTTCCAATGTAAACCCCAATTGCTTAGCATAGCGTATAAACCGAAGGCGCTGTAAATCTTGCTCTGTATAAAGTCTATACCCTCCTTCAGTACGGTTCTGATGTTCCATCATTCCTTGTTTTTCATAGAAGCGCACAGTATCAGGAGTTACATTCGCTAATTTAGCCAGTTGACCAATACGATACATCTTTATATCTCCTACAATAGATAACATTGTTCGAGATATCAGCATAGCAGGATGAAAAAAAATAAGTTAGAGATTCATATATGCAAGCGTAAAAAAACCGGGATAAACCCGGTTCTTTTATATGCCCCTACAGATTACTCCGTAGTCGCAACTTCTGTTTGAGGTTCAGTAGCACGGTCAACAAGCTCGATGTATGCCATCGGAGCATTGTCACCAGCACGGAAGCCACACTTAAGAATACGAGTGTAACCACCTGCGCGGTTCGCAAAACGCGGGCCCAGCTCATTAAACAGTTTTGCCACGATTTCGTTGTCACGAGTACGGGCGAATGCCAGACGACGATTAGCTACGCTGTCGATCTTGGCAAGAGTAATCAGCGGCTCAACGACACGACGCAGTTCTTTCGCTTTAGGCAGAGTCGTCTTGATGATTTCATGACGGACCAAAGAACCTGCCATATTGCGGAACATAGCTTGGCGATGGCTGCTGTTGCGGTTCAATTGACGACCACTCTTACGATGGCGCATGACCTTATCCTTCTCAGTAAAACCTTAACCTGTGATCTAGTTATTCATCAGCAATACTTGCTGGTGGCCAGTTTTCTAAGCGCATGCCCAGAGATAAGCCACGTGAAGCCAGTACGTCTTTGATCTCTGTAAGAGATTTTTTACCCAGGTTAGGTGTCTTAAGCAACTCAACCTCGGTACGCTGTACCAAATCACCGATGTAGTGGATAGTTTCTGCCTTAAGACAGTTAGCAGAGCGGACAGTCAATTCCAGATCGTCAACAGGGCGCAGCAGGATCGGATCAAACTCTGGCTTCTCCTCTTTTACTTCTGGCTGACGTACATCACGTAAATCAACAAAAGCTTCCAGCTGTTCAGCCAAAATAGTAGCTGCACGGCGAATCGCCTCTTCAGGATCGATTGTACCGTTAGTTTCCATCTCGATAACCAACTTGTCCAAATCGGTACGTTGTTCTACACGCGCTGCTTCAACATTGTAGGCAATACGCTCTACTGGGCTATAACAAGCGTCTACTAACAAACGACCAATAGGGCGCTCATCTTCTTCCGAATGAATCCGGGCAGAAGCCGGCACATAACCTCGACCACGCTGAACTTTAATGCGCATGCTTATAGAAGCAGTTTCGTCAGTCAGGTGGCAGATTACATGTTGCGGCTTGACGATTTCGACATCTCCGTCGTGGATAATGTCGGCTGCAGTCACAGGGCCAATGCCAGACTTATTCAAGGTAAGAATAACTTCATCTTTTCCCTGAACTCTTACCGCCAGCCCTTTCAGGTTGAGGAGAATCTCCAGGATATCTTCCTGTACACCTTCTTTGGTGCTGTACTCATGCAGTACACCATCAATCTCAACCTCAGTCACCGCACAACCCGGCATAGACGAAAGCAGAATACGGCGCAGTGCGTTACCAAGAGTATGGCCAAAACCACGCTCTAATGGCTCAAGGGTCACCTTGGCGTGCGTCGAACTGACTTGCTCGATATCAACCAGGCGCGGTTTTAGAAACTCTGTCACAGAACCCTGCATTGTGTCCTCTCTTTGGTGCTAAGCTTTACTTAGAGTAAAGCTCGACGATCAGGTGTTCGTTGATGTCAGCAGACAGATCGGCACGTTCTGGAATACGTTTGAACACACCTTCCATCTTCACAGCATCAACCTCCAACCAAGTTGGTTTCTCACGCTGCTCAGCCAGCTCTAAAGCCGCCTTGATACGAGACTGCTTTTTCGATTTTTCGCGAACGCTGACTACGTCATTCGGGGATACCTGATAAGAAGCGATGTTAACAACGCGGCCATTTACCATGATAGCCTTATGGCTTACCATTTGGCGTGATTCAGCACGAGTCGCCCCGAAACCCATACGGTAAACAACGTTGTCCAGACGACCTTCCAGCAAACTCAGCAGGTTTTCGCCTGTGTTGCCTTTCAGACGAGTTGCTTCTTTATAATAGTTACGGAATTGACGTTCTAGAACACCGTAAATACGACGAACTTTTTGTTTCTCACGTAACTGCACACCGTAGTCAGACAGACGCGGTTTACGTGCGCCATGCTGCCCAGGTGCTTGTTCTAATTTACACTTGGTGTCAATCGCGCGAACGCCAGACTTCAGGAATAGATCTGTACCCTCGCGACGGCTCAGCTTGAGCTTAGGACCCAAATATCTTGCCATTTTCTTTCTCCAATCGAACCTAAAAAAGTAAACGCTATTAAACGCGACGTTTTTTAGGTGGACGACAACCGTTATGAGGGATCGGAGTCACATCAGTAATGTTAGTAATGCGGAAACCTGCCGCATTTAACGCTCGAATAGTTGACTCGCGGCCAGGACCAGGTCCTTTAACCATAACTTCCAGGTTCTTAATTCCGTATTCTTTCACTGCTTCAGCACAGCGCTCTGCTGCAACCTGAGCTGCAAACGGAGTAGATTTACGAGAACCACGGAAACCGGAACCACCAGCAGTTGCCCAACCTAAGGCATTACCCTGGCGGTCAGTAATGGTCACGATGGTGTTGTTGAAAGAAGCATGGATATGAGCCACACCGTCAGAGACTTGCTTTCTTACACGCTTACGTGCACGAATAGGTGCTTTTGCCATTATACAATACCCCGATTATTTCTTGATCGGCTTACGTGGACCCTTACGGGTACGTGCGTTGGTCTTAGTACGCTGGCCGCGAACAGGTAGACCACGACGGTGACGTAAACCACGATAAGTACCAAGATCCATCAGACGTTTGATGCTCAGGGTTACTTCACGACGCAAATCGCCTTCTACAACGTATTTGGCAACTTCGTCACGCAGCTTATCAATTTGCTCTTCAGACAGCTCGCTGATCTTAACATGTTCAGCAATACCCGCCGCAGCACAAATGGCTTGGGAGCGAGTTTTACCAATTCCGTAGATCGATGTTAAAGCGATTACGGTATGCTTCTGATCAGGAATGTTAATGCCTGCTATACGGGCCACTATGCACTCCTAAATTATTTATTTACCGCAACACCATTCTGAAAAGCCCGTTTTCAGGATACTCAAATAGTGTTGCTGTGATATAAAAAAGATTGGCTGGCTAATTTAGCCAGCTCAAACCGACTTTGCAAGAAAAATATGCTATTTTATCAGCCTTGGCGTTGTTTATGCTTAGGCTCTGCACTACAAATCACGCGAACGATACCATTACGCTTAACGATTTTACAGTTACGACATAATTTCTTGACGGAAGCACGAACTTTCATTTTTACTCTCCGTAACTTCTCAAGCAAACCAATTAACGGTTATAACCTTTAAGATTTGCCTTCTTCAATGCAGACTCATACTGACTTGACATCATCAGAGTTTGCACTTGAGCCATAAAGTCCATGATGACTACAACTACAATAAGTAGCGAAGTACCGCCAAAATAAAATGGCATCTTCATCGCATCACGCATGAACTCCGGGATTAAGCAGATAAAAGTAATATACATCGCACCAACTAAAGTTAGGCGTGTCATTACCTTATCAATGTACTTGGCTGTTTGCTCTCCCGGACGAATTCCTGGTACAAATGCACCGGACTTCTTCAGGTTATCTGCTGTTTCTCTCGGGTTGAAAACCAACGCAGTATAGAAAAAACAGAAGAAGATGATTGCAGACGCGTAGAGTAACACATAAAGCGGTTGCCCAGGCTGCAAGTACATTGAAATAGTAGTCAGCCAGTTCCAACCAGTTCCTCCCCCAAACCAAGAAGCTATGGTACCAGGGAACAGAATAATGCTGGAAGCAAAAATTGCAGGGATAACCCCAGCCATATTCACTTTCAACGGTAAATGTGTGCTCTGTGCAGCATAAACTCGGCGACCCTGTTGACGTTTTGCATAGTTAACAACGATACGTCGTTGGCCACGCTCCATGAAAACAACGAAGAAAGTTACTGCAAACACTAACACTGCAACCAACAGCAACAGGAGGAAGTGCAGATCGCCTTGCCGAGCTTGCTCAATGGTATGGCCAATGGCCGGCGGCAAACCCGCAACAATACCAGCAAAGATTATGATAGAGATACCGTTTCCAATACCACGCTCAGTAATCTGCTCACCCAACCACATTAGGAACATAGTCCCAGTAACTAGGCTCACAACAGCCGTGAAGTAGAAAGCAAACCCTGGATTGATCACCAGCCCTTGCATTCCTGGCATATTCGGCAAACCAGTAGCAATACCGATTGACTGGAATATAGCCAGCACTAAAGTACCATAGCGAGTATACTGGCTAATCTTACGACGACCAGCTTCCCCTTCCTTCTTAATCTCTGCCAACGTTGGATGAATCACCGTCAACAACTGAATAATAATAGACGCAGAAATATACGGCATTATCCCCAGTGCAAAGATAGAAGCACGACTTAAAGCACCACCAGAGAACATGTTAAACATTTCAATGATGGTGCCCCTTTGCTGTTCGAGCAATTTGGCAAGCACAGTGGCATCAATACCAGGGATAGGAATAAAAGAACCAATACGGAAAACAATTAACGCGCCAATAACAAACAACAGCCTACGTTTCAGCTCGCCTAGTCCACCTTTAGCACTTTGGAAATCTAATCCTGGTTGTTTAGCCATCTGTTACTTATTCCTCAATTTTACCGCCAGCAGCTTCAATTGCAGCACGAGCGCCCTTAGTAACACGAAGGCCACGCACAGTTACTGCACGATTGATTTCGCCAGAAAGAATAACTTTCGCAAATTCAATTTGAGTGCCAACAATGTTAGCTGCTTTCAATGCGTTCAGATCGATAATATCGCCTTCAACGGCAGCAAAATCAGACAAACGAACTTCTGCTGTGACCATCGCCTTACGTGAAGTAAAGCCAAATTTTGGCAAACGACGGTACAAAGGCATCTGACCACCTTCAAAACCGCGACGTACGCCACCGCCAGAACGAGACTTCTGACCCTTGTGACCACGGCCACCGGTTTTACCCAGGCCAGAACCAATACCACGACCTACACGTTTAGGCGCATGCTTGGAACCATCAGCCGGAGACAGAGTATTTAAGCGCATCTGTTACTCCTCAACTTTAACCATATAGGAAACCAAGTTGATCATACCACGTATAGCAGGAGTATCTTCACGCTCTACTGTATGACCGATACGGCGCAGACCTAAACCAACCAAAGTTGCCTTATGTTTAGGCAGACGGCCAATTGAACTGCGAATCTGTGTTACTTTAATAGTCTTAGCCATGGCCATTACCCCAGAATTTCTTCGACGGATTTACCACGCTTAGCTGCGACCATTTCTGGAGACTTCATGCTGTCTAAAGCATCCAGAGTTGCACGAACCACATTAATAGGGTTGGTGGAACCATAGGTTTTAGCCAGTACGTTACGAACACCAGCCACCTCCAAAACAGCACGCATAGCACCGCCTGCGATGATACCAGTACCTTCGTGAGCAGGCTGCATGAACACACGGGAACCAGTGTGTGCACCTTTTACTGGGTGATATAAAGTGCCGCTGTTCAATGCGACGGTTTTCATATTGCGACGGGCTTTTTCCATCGCTTTCTGGATTGCTGCCGGAACTTCGCGTGCTTTGCCGTAGCCAAAACCAACGCGACCATTACCATCACCTACAACAGTCAGTGCGGTAAAGCTGAAAATCCGGCCACCTTTTACGGTTTTAGATACGCGATTTACCGCAATCAGCTTTTCCTGCAGTTCGCCAGCTTGTTTTTCGATGTGAGCCATCTTACACCTCTACCTTAGAACTGAAGGCCAGCTTCACGGGCAGCATCTGCCAGTGCCTGGACTCGACCATGATATTGGAAACCAGAGCGGTCAAAGGATACATCTTTAATACCTTTTTCCAATGCACGTTCAGCAATTGCCTTGCCAACTGCTGCTGCTGCTTCTTTATTTCCAGTGTATTTCAGTTGTTCATTGATAGCTTTTTCTGTAGTAGAAGCTGCCACCAAAGTTTCAGAACCGTTTGGTGCGATAACCTGCGCATAAATATGGCGAGGGGTACGATGTACCACCAGGCGAGTTGCACCCAGTTCCTGGAGCTTGCGGCGTGCGCGGGTCGCACGACGGATACGAGCTGCTTTCTTATCCATAGTGTTACCTTACTTCTTCTTAGCCTCTTTGATACGCACGACTTCGTCGGCGTAACGAACACCCTTACCTTTATAAGGCTCAGGACGACGATAGGCACGCAGTTCTGCCGCAACCTGACCGATTACCTGTTTATCAGCACCCTTTAGTACGATTTCAGTTTGTGACGGACATTCTGCAGTAATGCCTGCTGGCAGTTCGTGGTCAACTGGATGTGAGAAGCCCAGAGACATGTTGATAACATTGCCTTTGACTGCTGCACGATAACCAACACCTACCAGTTGAAGCTTCTTAGTGAAGCCTTCGGTAACACCGATAACCATAGCATTCAGCAAAGAACGAGTTGTACCCGCCTGTGCCCAACCATCAACATAACCATCGCGTGGAGCGAAGGTCAGTTGATTATCTGCATGCTTAACTTCAACTGCGCTGTGGATTGTACGACTCAACTCGCCGTTTTTACCCTTAATCGAAATAACCTGACCGTCGAGTTTTACCTCTACGTCGGTAGGAATAACGACGGGTGCTTTTGCAACACGAGACATTCTTTCCTCCCGAATTAAGCTACGTAGCAGAGAATCTCGCCACCAAGACCAGCTTGGCGAGCTGCACGATCAGTCATTACACCTTTAGAGGTAGAAACAACAGCGATACCCAAACCAGCCATAACTTGTGGCAGCTCATCTTTTTTCTTATAGATGCGCAGACTTGGTCGGCTTACACGCTGAATACTTTCTACAACAGCCTTGCCCTGGAAGTATTTCAGTACTAATTCCAGCTCTGGCTTGGTGTCGCCTTCAATTTTATAATCTTCAATATAACCTTCTTCCTTCAGCACCTTGGCAATTGCCACTTTCAGCTTGGAGGAAGGCATGGTGACCGCAACTTTATTCGCGGCCTGACCGTTACGGATACGGGTCAGCATATCCGCGATGGGATCTTGCATGCTCATCTGTCTTTACTCCCGTGATTCAATTGGTGACAATTACCAGCTAGCCTTTTTAAGGCCCGGAATTTCACCGCGCATGGCGGCTTCACGGACTTTAATACGGCTCAACCCAAACTTCCGCAAAAACGCATGCGGACGACCAGTTTGGCGGCAGCGGTTACGCTGACGAGAAGGGCTGGAATCACGTGGCAGTGTTTGCAGCTTAAGAACAGCACTCCAACGCTCTTCATCAGATGCATTCACATCAGAAATGACAGCTTTCAATTCTACACGTTTAGTGAAGAATTTTTCAGCTAATTTCGCACGTTTTACATCACGTGCTTTCATTGATTGCTTAGCCATGAATACCCTGCCTTACTTGCGGAACGGGAAGTTAAAAGCAGCCAACAGTGCGCGGCCTTCATCATCAGATTTCGCAGTTGTGGTGATAGTAATATCCAGACCACGAACACGATCCACTTTATCGTAATCGATTTCAGGGAAGATGATTTGCTCACGTACACCCATGCTGTAATTGCCACGACCATCAAATGACTTAGCAGACAAACCACGGAAGTCACGAATACGAGGTACAGCAATAGAAATCAGGCGCTCAAGAAACTCCCACATACGTTCACCACGCAGGGTCACTTTACAGCCGATTGGATAGCCCTGACGGATTTTGAAGCCTGCAACTGATTTGCGCGCTTTGGTGATCAATGGTTTTTGACCAGAGATTGCTGCCAGATCCGCTGCTGCATTATCCAGCAGTTTCTTATCAGCAATTGCTTCACCAACACCCATGTTCAGGGTGATCTTCTCGACCCGAGGGACTTGCATGACAGAATTGTAGCCAAACTGAGTCATCAGTTTTTGGACTACCTCGTCTTTGTAGTAATCATGCAGTTTCGCCATCGTATTACTCCAAATTACTTGATAGTTTCGCTGTTAGATTTAAAGAAACGAACTTTTTTTCCGTCTTCAAATCTAAAACCTACACGGTCAGCCTTACCGGTTGCCGCATTGAAGATCGCAACGTTTGAAACCTGGATTGCAGCTTCTTTTTCAACGATGCCACCTGGCTGGTTCAGAGCCGGAACAGGCTTCTGATGCTTTTTAACCAAGTTGATACCTTCAACAATGACTTTCCCAGTAGAAAGAACCTGTTTTACTTTACCGCGCTTACCTTTATCTTTTCCAGTCAACACGATAACTTCGTCATCACGACGGATTTTCGCTGCCATTGTCCGCTCCTTAGAGTACTTCTGGTGCCAGGGAGATAATTTTCATGAACTTTTCATTACGAAGTTCACGAGTTACCGGCCCAAAAATACGCGTACCGATAACTTGCTCACTTGTGTTGTTTAACAACACGCAAGCATTGCCATCGAAGCGAATGACAGAACCGTCAGGGCGACGAACACCCTTCTTGGTGCGCACCACTACCGCTTTCAGGACATCACCTTTTTTCACTTTACCACGAGGAATCGCTTCCTTGATGGTGACTTTTATGATGTCGCCGACGTGTGCATAGCGACGGTGCGAGCCACCCAGAACCTTGATACACATTACGCGACGTGCACCGGAGTTGTCGGCCACGTTCAGCATAGTCTGTTCTTGGATCATTTTAGTGCTCCGCTAAATGTCAACTACTACTGAGCCCACTTCACTACTATAATTTAATATGAAGAGGCCGTTCAGATACCCCATATCACGAGGGCGCGGCATTATAACACCACATCTCAGATATAGATAGAAAAAATAAACGGCCCATAGCCTGAGCCGTTTACTCTATTCGAGCCAGCTTACAGAATCGCTTTCTCTACAACGCGAACTAAAGTCCAAGATTTAGTTTTGGACAGTGGACGGGTTTCGCGGATTTCCACCACATCACCAATACCACATTCATTGTTCTCGTCATGTACATGCAGTTTAGTCGTACGTTTGATGAATTTACCATACAGAGGGTGTTTCACCTTACGCTCAATAGCAACAACAATAGATTTCTCCATTTTGTCACTTACAACACGACCTTGCAAAGTACGGATTTTATCGGTCATTACGCACCCGCCTTCTCAGTCAATAAAGTCTTAACGCGTGCGATATTACGACGCACTTGTTTCAACAGATGAGACTGTTGTAGCTGGCCACTTGCAGCCTGCATGCGCAGGTTAAATTGTTCACGCAGCAAATTCAGCAGCTCAGTGTTCAGCTCTTCAACGCTTTTTTCGCGCAGCTCTTGTGCTTTCATTACATCACCGTCTTAGTTACAAAGGTGGTCTTGATAGGCAGTTTCGCTGCTGCCAGCTTGAATGCTTCACGAGCCAGCTCTTCAGGCACACCGTCCATTTCATAAAGGACTTTACCAGGCTGGATCAAGGCAACCCAATATTCTACGTTACCTTTACCTTTACCCATACGCACTTCGAGTGGCTTTTCAGTGATAGGTTTGTCTGGAAATACACGTATCCAGATTTTACCTTGACGTTTAATTGCACGGGTCATAGCACGACGTGCCGCTTCAATCTGACGTGCCGTCAGACGGCCACGGCCCACAGCTTTCAGACCGAAAGTGCCGAAGCTAACATCCGCACCTGCTGCCAGGCCACGGTTACGGCCTTTGTGCATTTTACGGAATTTCGTACGCTTTGGTTGTAACATCAGCGACTCTCCTTACTTGCGGCCTTTGCGCTGCTGCTTTTTAGGTTGTGCAGCCGGTTTTTCCGCCTGTTCAACAGCAGCCATACCACCCAAGATCTCACCTTTGAAGATCCATACCTTAACGCCGAGTACACCATAAGTGGTGTGCGCTTCTGAAGTGTTGTAGTCGATATCTGCACGCAGTGTGTGCAACGGTACACGACCTTCACGATACCATTCAGTACGCGCGATTTCAGCACCGCCTAAACGGCCACTGACTTCCACTTTAATGCCTTTAGCGCCTAGACGCATCGCATTCTGGACTGCACGCTTCATAGCACGACGGAACATAACACGACGTTCCAGCTGTGAAGTAATACTGTCAGCAACCAGTTTCGCGTCCAGTTCAGGCTTACGCACTTCAGAGATATTAATTTGCGCAGGAACACCAGCGATTTCCGCTACAGTTTTACGCAGTTTTTCTACGTCTTCACCTTTCTTACCGATTACGATACCTGGGCGAGCAGTGTGAATAGTTACACGAATACTTTTAGCAGGACGTTCAATAACAATGCGTGAAATAGACGCTTTTGCCAGTTCTTTCTTCAAGTACTGGCGAACTTTAAAATCGCTGTCTAGGTTGTCAGCGAATTCTTTAGTATTCGCATACCAAGTAGAGTTCCAAGGTTTGACAATACCCAGGCGAATACCATTAGGATGTACTTTCTGACCCATTGCTAGTCTCCAGAGTCTCAGCGATCGGACACAACCACAGTAATGTGGCTGCTGCGCTTCAGGATGCGATCTGCACGACCTTTTGCACGAGGCATAATACGCTTCATAGTCGGGCCTTCGTCTACGAAAATCTTCGTGACCTTCAGATCATCAATGTCAGCACCATCGTTGTGTTCTGCATTAGCAATAGCAGACTCAAGTACTTTCTTCACTAAACCAGCAGCTTTCTTATTGGTATAGGTCAGAGTTTCCAGAGCTTGCGACACTTTCTTACCGCGAATCAGGTCAGCTACAAGGCGAACCTTCTGAGCAGAAGAACGAGCGTGGCGATGTTTAGCGATAGTTTCCATCTCTTCCTCCTACCTTAGCGCTTTTTAGCCTTTTTATCGGCCGCATGGCCGCGATAAGTACGGGTCGGTGCGAATTCACCTAGTTTATGACCAACCATTTCGTCGGAAACAAAAACTGGTACATGCTGACGACCATTATGGACAGCGATGGTCAAACCGATCATGTTAGGAAAGATCGTTGAACGACGGGACCAAGTCTTAATAGGCTTTTTGTCTCCGCTTTCCACCGCTTTCTCTACCTTCTTCAGCAAGTGCAGGTCAATAAATGGACCTTTCTTGAGAGAACGTGGCATGGTTTATCCTCTAATTATTTTTTAGTACGGCGACGTACGATGAACTGATCAGTACGTTTATTACTACGGGTCTTCTTACCTTTAGTTTGAACACCCCAAGGAGTTACAGGATGTTTACCAAAGTTACGACCTTCACCACCACCATGTGGGTGATCTACCGGGTTCATCGCCGTACCACGAACGGTAGGACGAATACCACGCCAGCGACTTGCACCAGCTTTACCCAGAACACGTAGCATATGTTCTGCATTACCAACCTCACCTAAAGTGGCGCGGCAGTCAGACAGAACTTTACGCATTTCACCAGAACGTAGACGCAAAGTTACATAAGAACCATCACGGGCAACGATCTGAACGTATGCACCAGCGGAACGAGCCAACTGACCACCTTTACCCGGTTTCATTTCTACGTTATGTACGGTAGAACCAACAGGGATATTGCGCATTGGCAATGCGTTACCAGTTTTGATAGCTGCGTCAACACCAGATTGAATCTGATCACCAGCTTTCAGCCCTTTAGGTGCAAGGATATAACGGCGTTCACCATCTTTATACAAAACCAAGGCGATATTTGCTGAACGATTTGGATCATATTCCAAGCGCTCAACTACAGCAGGGATACCATCTTTATTACGTTTAAAGTCAATCAAACGATAGTGCTGCTTGTGGCCACCACCAATGTGACGAGTGGTAATACGGCCATTGTTGTTACGACCACCGGTTTTGCTGCTTTTTTCCAGCAATGGAGCATAAGGTTTACCCTTATGCAGCTCAGGGTTAACCACTTTAACAACGTGGCGACGGCCCGGAGACGTAGGTTTACATTTAACAATTGCCATTGTTCTTTACTCCTCCGACTTACTCTGCACCACCGATGAAGTCCATATTCTGGCCTTCCTTCAGTGTGACGTAAGCTTTTTTCCAGTCGCTACGACGACCAATACGCTGACCGTGGCGTTTAGTTTTGCCTTTTACCAGCAAAGTGTTAACACCTTCAACTTCGACTTCAAACAGTTTCTGCACAGCAGCTTTGATTTCTGCTTTAGTCGCGTCTTTCGCAACTTTGAGAACGATGGTGTTGCTTTTCTCCATCGCTGTAGAAGCTTTTTCAGATACGTGCGGTGCGCGCAGTACTTTCAGCAGACGTTCTTCACGGATCATGCCAGCATCTCCTCAACTTGCTTCACAGCATCAGCAGTCATAACCACTTTATCGAAGGCGATCAAGCTCACTGGATCAATACCAGCTACATCACGAACATCAACCTTGTACAGGTTGCGAGCTGCTAAGAACAAATTCTCATCAACTTCATTAGTGATAATCAGCACATCTTCCAGCGCCATCTCTTTCAGTTTCTGAACCAGAAGCTTGGTTTTAGGCGCTTCTACAGAAAACTTCTCGACAACGATCAAACGATCTTGACGTACCAATTCAGACAGGATGCTTTTTAAAGCACCACGGTACATTTTCTTATTAACTTTTTGACTGTGGTCCTGTGGCTTAGCTGCGAAAGTTACGCCACCAGAGCGCCAAATTGGGCTCTTAATAGAACCAGAGCGTGCACGGCCAGTGCCTTTCTGACGCCATGGTTTTTTACCTGAACCAGAAACTTCAGCACGGGTTTTCTGAGCACGAGTACCTTGACGTGCACCAGCTGCGTAAGCAACAACTACTTGATGCACAAGCGCTTCATTGAAATCACGCCCGAAGGTAGTTTCGGAAACAGTCAGCGCGCCTTGCGCGTCTTTCATTACCAATTCCATTCCTATCTCCTCGACGTTACGCCTTGACAGCCGGTTTTACGATCAGGTTGCCGCCAGTTGAACCTGGAACAGCACCTTTGACCAGCAGCAGGTTGCGCTCAGCGTCAACACGTACTACATCCAGGCTTTGAACAGTTACGCGTTCATTACCCAGCTGGCCTGCCATTTTCTTGCCTTTAAATACCTTGCCCGGAGTTTGGTTCTGACCGATAGAACCCGGAACACGATGAGACAAAGAGTTACCGTGGCTAGCATCTTGGGTACGGAAGTTCCAGCGCTTAACAGTACCAGCAAAACCTTTACCTTTAGATGTACCAGTAACGTCGACTTTCTTAACGTCAGCGAAAATCTCAACGCTAATGCTTTGACCTACAGCATATTCTTCGCCTTCAGACAGACGGAATTCACGCAGGATACGGCCAGCTTCAACGCCAGCTTTAGCGAAATGACCTGCTTCAGGTTTGTTTACACGGTTAGCTTTTTTGCTACCAGTAGTAACCTGAATTGCACGATAACCATCGTTATCCAGATCTTTAACCTGAGTAACTCGGTTATCTTCAATTTCGATAACAGTTACAGGGATCGAAACGCCATCTTCAGTGAAGATACGAGTCATACCCACTTTTTTACCGACTAAACCAATCATTGTTTCAACCTCTTAATCGTTCAATGACCTGATTAACCCAGGCTGATCTGCACGTCTACACCGGCAGCCAGATCCAGACGCATCAGAGCATCAACGGTTTTCTCGGTTGGCTCAACGATGTCAACCAGACGCTTATGAGTGCGAATTTCGTACTGATCACGCGCATCTTTATTAACATGCGGAGAAATTAGAACGGTAAAACGCTCTTTATGAGTCGGCAGCGGGATCGGACCACGAACCTGCGCACCAGTACGCTTAGCGGTCTCGACAATTTCCGCAGTTGATTGATCGATCAGACGATGATCAAATGCTTTCAGGCGAATACGGATTCTTTGGTTCTGCATGAGACCAGAGCTCCAACTATTTTATAAACGTAAATAATTACTACTCGAACCCATTTCGATTGATGGGAGAGTGTAATCGTTCAATATATAACCCCCATATCGGGGGTATTTTAAATGGGCAGTAAAAAACACTGCGCATTTACTGGCTAACAAACCAGACTTACACGTAAGTAAGACCGCATATTATACGCAAATCAATTAACAAAGCAAGATACAGATGAAGATTTGTCCGGAGTAAAATTAAAGGGGCATGAAACAAAATGCCCTAACTTAACAGATAGGGCATTTTTCCGTAACTATAACTATTCTCCTTCAAGGATCTGTGCTTGAGTGTAATTTTGAATCCCCATACGTTCAATTAATTCAAATTGAGTTTCCAGCCAATCAATATGCTTTTCTTCTTCATCTAGAATATCGATCATTAAATCACGGCTAACATAGTCATGAATCGAATCAGCATAAGCAATCGCTTCTTTCAAATCTTTAGCTCCTTGCAATTCGAGCTGCAAGTCAGATTTGAGCATTTCTTCGATATCTTCTCCGATGTTAAGTTTTCCTAGATCCTGCAAATTAGGAATCCCTTCAAGAAAAAGGATACGTTCAATGTACCTATCGGCGTGCTTCATTTCATCGATAGATTCATGATATTCCTTATCATTAAGTCGAGTAAGACCCCAGTTTTTGAACATCCGGGCGTGCAGAAAATACTGATTAATTGCAACAAGCTCATTTCCAAGAAGTTTGTTCAAATGAACAATCATTTTTTTATCACCTTTCATAGCTTACCCCTCCGCTTCCAGTACTTAAAGTGTAGTACCTATTCAGCAGAGTAGTAGTAAACTTACTTCTTTTTTATCAAGCAACGTTACCTATCTTGGGTAGCTGTGCAATCTCCTCATTAATTAGCTCTCTAGCTTGGCGTATGCATTTGCCACAATCACGGCCTACAGGCACAATACGTTTTAGTTCTTTAATAGAGTGAATATGATGTTGACGCACCGCATTACGTATTGTTTTGTCACTCACCGCATTACATAGGCAGACATACATAAATAACACTCTCTGGTACACATTATAGCGCATATTAAATAATAATGAGTCTCATTTCAATAATCATTCGCATTTTAATTTTCTGATTCAGGTTCTTCCAAATATTCTTTTAGCCTTGTCAAATATAGGTAGTTCTCTCATTTCTATAATACTTTGGCTAGGAAGGCTTTTATCTCTATCAGGAACTTTCTTAAACTTATTCCATCCTAAGACTATCTCCTACATCAGCAATTTGTTCCAGAACTGATAGCTAGACAGAACAACCCACTTAAGATATTACGGGATATAGAATTCACATACTTAGTTGTACGAAAACGAACATGCTATGCCGTAATCTTTTCAGGGGTATCCCCTCTTTCTGTTAGAACATACCAACAGAGGCAGAACAAGCATGGGTTAGATATTACTACCTGTATGTAAAAGAAAATATGACTTATCTAAGTCTGAAGACAAATACTTATTTGGAAAAATCATGAGTTATCACTAACGTATTCTATAGATGAATGATGTATATATACTCTAAGAATATCCTGATAAAACAGCTAAATGACGCTTCCAGGAACAAACGATCAAAATCAAAAATTTAAAACACGAAGAGACAACCCAACGGGGTGGTTCATACAGAGAATTTAAGGAAGGATGATATAAATTAAAATACTCACTAACAGACACCTAATGTAGCACACCAGGCGTCTGTTCTAAAACAAGACAGAATGCAAACCTATTCTAGAGTTGGGTACTTAATTATTAACTATTAAGCGATAACTTTAGCAACAACACCAGCACCTACTGTACGGCCACCTTCACGGATAGCGAAGCGCAGACCTTGGTCCATTGCGATTGGGGCAATCAAGGTAACTTTCATCTGAATGTTATCACCTGGCATCACCATTTCCACGCCTTCTGGCAGTTCAATGGTACCGGTCACGTCAGTTGTACGGAAGTAGAACTGTGGACGGTAGCC
>NZ_JBHFKV010000057.1:0-24411 GCF_042879355.1 Photorhabdus sp. RM71S
TACGCTGGATCTCTCCCAATTTGTCCATCAACTGATTGAACAATCTCCGGAGCATGAAACGATGTTGATGACTATTGCAGAACAGCTTGAACAAAAAGGGCTTGAGCGAGGTATTGAGCAAGGCCGAGAGGAAGGTATTGAACTAGGCCGAGAGGAAGGTATTGAACTAGGCCGAGAGGAAGGTATTGGACTAGGCCGGGAGGAAGGTATTGAACTAGGCCGAGAGAAAGGTAAAGTGGAAACGGCTCAAGCCTTATTACGGCATGGCGTTAGCCTGGATATTATTGTCACCAGTACCGGACTGAGCCGGGATAAAATTGAAGCGTTAAAGCATTAAATTAATCTTCTTTTTCACAGAAAAATGCCGATATTCAAAATCGGCATTTTTGTTCTTATTCAAGGTGATGGCTACACAGGGGACTTTTACGTTTACCCGGCGAAGCTGAAACCGGTCAGACTGAAGCGACGATCTCCGGAGCATGAAACGATGTTGATGACTATTGCAGAACAGCTTGAACAAAAAGGGCTTGAGCGAGGTATTGAGCAAGGCCGAGAGGAAGGTAAAGTGGAAACGGCTCAAGCCTTATTACGGCATGGCGTCAGCCTGGATATTATTGTCACCAGTACCGGACTGAGCCGGGATAAAATTGAAGCGTTAAAGCATTAAATTAATCTTCTTTTTCACAGAAAAATGCCGATATTCAAAATCGGCATTTTTGTTCTTATTTATAGGGAGCAAAATGACACCTTAAGAGCATGGGGAACGCGATTAGGTGAGTTGTTTGCGGAAACAAAATCACGGTTTATAAAAAAAATTATAATTTTATAATAAACCAATTATTGTCTTAATGAACAAATATCAATTTTAACTATTTACTGAACTTCGTAGAAAATCGATTAAATCGAATTACTACTAAATCTCATAATCAATAAGTAATCAAAAAAGTACCAATTACTGAACATAATTAATATTGATTTCAAACTATAATAGACGTATTATCTGTCGCCCTAAAGAAACAATCTAACTTCAAACATGATTTCATTTTATCTATTTATTAATACCGTAAAAAATCCATTTTATTAGCACTGCAATAAGACTATCTTTTTCTTCTCTAATCGGAAGAGATACTTTTCCTCTTATACCACCAAGATTATTTTCTCCTATAGCGATTTGTATAATCATACTTACCTATCGACTTTTTGATTATAAATTAATCAATGAAACAGAAAATAATTCTCCATTCATAATTTCTCTACCCCTAAAACCAAATAAAACAGCACAAATACCTAAAATGGTTAACCTCTACCATACCAACTAATAATTATCCTTCATTATTAATTAATATTCCCTCTAAAGATTCATTACTTATAATCATGCCGCTTTATTAAATGCGAACTAAATAATCGCGAAGTAAATTTTTTCAGTATAAATAATAACCTATATGTCAGGTTGCTGCGGTAGCTATACCCATAGCTCAGTGCTAGTCAAAACCGCAGTGTTAATCAAAATAAAGCAATAACACTTTGTTTATCTTTTAAACATAAATAACCAATAAGGAAAAAATTATGTCTACAACTCCAGAACAAATCGCTGTTGAATATCCTATCCCTACTTACCGCTTCGTTGTCTCAATCGGTGATGAAAAAGTCCCCTTTAACAGCGTTTCCGGGCTCGATATTTCTCATGACGTCATCGAATATAAAGACGGCACAGGCAATTATTATAAAATGCCCGGCCAACGTCAGGCGATCAATATTACCCTGCGTAAAGGTGTCTTCTCCGGTGATACTAAACTTTTTGATTGGCTTAATTCTATTCAACTTAATCGGGTCGAGAAAAAAGATATTTCAATTAGCCTGACTAACGAAGCCGGTACTGAAATTTTAATGACCTGGAGCGTGGCAAATGCTTTCCCAACTTCATTAACCGCTCCTGCTTTTGATGCCACCAGCAACGAAGTTGCTGTTCAGGAAATTAGCCTGACCGCAGATCGAGTCACCATTCAAGCAGCTTAAAGCGCATTTATAAAGCGGTTTACTCAGAATATTGCATAATAATTGGAGGCTACATGCCAACGGTACCAACATATCCCGGCGTTTATATTGAAGAGGACGCTTCACCCGCACTCTCCATTCGTTCCAGTGCAACAGCAGTGCCGGTCTTTGCTGTTGCAAACAACGGTTCATCAATATCAGATAAACTCTATATTCGTGTTAGTAGTTGGATGAACTATTTAACATTAAAAGGCGAACCATTTAATCCCAAGAATATCCTTGACGTTTCACTGCGTGCTTATTTTATTAACGGTGGTGGATATTGCTATCTCGTCAAAACTAAAGACTTAGAAACACAAGTGCCAAAACTCGACGATGTGACATTACTGGTTGCCGCCGGCGAAGAAATTAAAGATGCAGTAAGTACACTTTGCCAGCCGGGCAAAGGATTATTTGCCATTTTTGATGGCCCACAAAATGATACTGACATAAAAGAACCAGAAAAAGTCCTCAAACTTTATTCTCCTACCGCTTATGGCGCAGTTTACTACCCTTGGCTAACCGCTGAATGGGGAGAAAATAAAGCCGCTATTGATATTCCGCCCAGTGCAGTGATGGCCGGTATTTATGCCAGTGTCGATAACAGCCGAGGGGTCTGGAAAGCGCCTGCTAACGTTCCTATTCAAGGAGGATTACAACCTAAATACCCAGTAACCGACGACCTGCAAACGAAATATAACCAAGGCAGGGCACTGAATATGATCCGTACCTTTCCTAAGAGCGGCACGCTGGTTTGGGGGGCTCGTACACTTGAGGACAACGATAACTGGCGTTATATCCCGGTTCGCCGTCTGTTTAACAGTGCAGAGAAAAATATTAAAAATGCCATGAGTGCTATGGTATTTGAACCCAACAGCCAACCCACCTGGAAAGCGGTTCACCGCGCTATCGATAACTATCTCTATGCCCTGTGGCAGCAAGGCGGCTTAATGGGTAACAAAGCCGAACAGGCTTACTTCGTCCAGATCGGTAAAGGTCTCACCATGACCGATGACGATATCAAGCAGGGCAAAATGATTGTCAAAGTGGGTCTGGCGGCAGTTCGTCCAGCCGAATTTATTATCTTGCAATTTACGCAGAATATCGCTCAATAATCGGAGGCAACATGCCAACAACACCAACTTATCCTGGCGTCTATATTGAAGAAGATGCATCACTGGCTCTCTCCGTTAGCCAAGGGAATACGGCAATCCCGGTTTTTATTGGCCGTTTCTCACCGAAAAAAATCAGCGCAACACCACAAATAACACGCGTGAGTAGCTGGTTAGATTTTACTAACCAGTTTCATGTGGGTTGTATTAGGTCGGTAGCAATCAAATTAACTGAACCTACTCCGCCACCAGCCCCTTCCGTTCCTGAGAAAAACGAAGGTAATGAAAAAACCGAAAATAATACAAAAGATAAGGACAATGTAGAAACTGAAAATAATGTAAAAACCAAGGACGATGCAGAAACCGAAAACAATACAAAAGCCAAAAGCAATGTAGAAACTTTTGCCACCCAAAAGAGTACGCTTGATACAGACGATAAAAATAACAGTGATTCTTACAATATAACTGCCGTCACCTACACAACAAGCAGTGATGCTTTAAAACTTTATTTCCAAAATGGTGGCGGTCCCTGCTATATCCTGCCAATTGCTGATACCAAAGATACTACTCTGGCATTAATTCCTGAATTAATTGAGCAAGCTTTAGAAATTACCTTGATCGTCTGCCCTGAACGGGATTCTTCTTATCAGAGTGCAATATATGGCAGCCTGACCCCTTTATTAAAGGCAGGATATTTTCTTATCGCTGATAATCAGGATAAAGAAACCGCACTCAATGTTAGCCTGCAATCACAAACCGCAACTTATTATCCTGCGGTTAAAGTCTCACAACTTATTCAGGTGGAAAAGAGTACCATTGCAGTTGAAGGTTATCGGGATGAAAAAGTTACCCATCTGGCAGAACTCAAAAAGCAAAACCCAAAACTCCATACACAAGTTACCAAGGCAATAGAACAAAAAATTGCAGAGAACAAAAACCTCATTCCTGCCAGTGCAGTCATGGCTGGTGTCTATTGCGCCACTGACGCCAGCCGCGGCGTCTGGAAAGCACCGGCGAATGTTGTTCTCAGCGGAATTAGTGATGTAGCGGATCGGCTCAGCGACAATGAACAAAGCACCATAAATCAAAAAGGCATCAATGCTATCCGTTATTTCAGTAACAAAGGATTTGTCGTCTGGGGCGCTCGTACTCTGCAAGATGATGACAACTGGCGCTACATTCCGGTTCGGCGTTTATTTAATGCGGCAGAACGGGATATCAAGCAAGCCATGCGATTTGCCGTTTTTGAACCCAATAGCCAACCTACTTGGGAACGCGTTCGGTCAGCCATTGATAACTATCTGCATCAACTCTGGCAACAAGGAGCGCTGGCCGGTAATAGCCCGCAGGAAGCCTATTTTGTCCAGATTGGTCAAGGTGTCACCATGTCCGACACTGATATTAAGCAAGGCAAAATGATCGTCAAAGTTGGCATGGCAGCGGTCCGTCCGGCTGAATTTATCATCCTGCAATTTTCGCAAAATGTAACACAGTAACCGTACTGAGGCGCGGTTCGCCGCGCCTGTTCTATTGAGGAACCGAGAATGGAAATCACACAGCCCGGCGTCACTATCACGGAGAACCTGATATCCCAGCCACAAGATGAGGCATTTATCGGTATACCGGTTTTTATTGGTTACACCGCAAAAAGTCCAGACAACCAAACCGCCGTCAAGTTAAATAGCCTGACCGACTTTACCCTGTCATTTGGTGAATCAGGATTAACGTACTATTCCGTACGTCACTTTTTTGACAACGGGGGTCAACAAGCCTATGTACTGTCGTTAGGATCTGATGAACCACGCGGCAATTTTCAATCATTGAGCTTTACCCTACAACAAGATTGGGTTAAACAAGCGATTGCGGCACAGAGTGCTATCACGCTGATTGTGGTCCCCGATATTGTCTATCTGAATCAGATGGATGCTCCCGATTCAGAAATCGATCAATACGACAAGATTCAGTTCTGGCTACAATTTTGGCAATCAGTACTTAACCTCTGCCAGTGCCGACGTGGCATCATGGGATTGCTGGATGCCCCCGATAATCCCGCATTGGCTGCGGAATGTTTAACGCAGCTCTCTTCCAGTGATCGGCAATGGGGCGCCGTATACTGGCCAAGAGTGAACAGTGCCTATCAGGAACAAGATCGGTCTGTTGTTCTTTCGCCGACTGCGGCGGTGGCCGCCATTATTCAGCGTAACGATAACCAAATGGCGGTCTGGCACGCACCCGCGAATGTCGCATTAGCCAAGGTGATAAGCCCAATACGCTCTTATATTGAAGCAGATGCCCTGTTTAATCAGGATGGCACCTCACTGAATCTGGTGCGTAGTTTTCCCGGCAAAGGGATAAAGATCTGGGGATGCCGCACGCTGGACAACACCCCCGACTCTCCTTGGCGCTATATCCAGACACGCCGTCTGGTTTCCTATATCGAAGCCCATATGACTCAACTGGGCCGAGCCTTTGTGTTTGAACCGAATAACGCCATCACCTGGATGAAGTTTAAAGGTCAGGCTTACAACTGGTTACGTCAGTTATGGCTAAATGGCGGGCTACGGGGCACTCAGGAAGATCAAGCCTTTGAGGTGTTACTGGGCGTTGATGAATCGATGAGCGAAGCGGATCTGCGGGCCGGGAAAATGATCATGAAGATCAGGCTGGCGCTATTAATTCCGGCGGAATTTATTGAGCTGAGTCTGACATTTGATACCCGTACCGGCATCACCCATTAAACAGGGGCAAAATATGAACAACTTATACACCCCGTCGGTATCACACCGTTTTATCGCCAGTTTTCTGTTTAACAACATCCCTAGCCCACTCGACATTGCCTTCCAACGGATATCGGGCCTCAGCCGCGAACTGCAAACCACCCAACACAGTCAGGGCGGAGAAAATGCCAGAAACGTTTGGCTAGCCGAGAAGATCCAACACGGCAGTTTGGTGCTGGAACGCGGCGTGATGACCGTTACGCCGCTGACCTGGGTATTTGATCGCGTCCTGCGCGGCGAGAAAGCGGTGTATGCCGATGTGGTCATTATGCTACTGAATGAACATTCAGTTCCCGTAGCAAGCTGGACATTAAGTAACGCCCTGCCGGTTCGCTGGTCTACCGGCGACCTTGATGCCAATAGCAATACCGTTTTGGTGAATGCACTGGAATTACGTTATCAGGATATGCGCTGGTTAGGAGTGAAAGCATGACTGTTGAAATTAAGGAGTTGATTATTCAGGCCAAAGTCACCGACTCAGCGAGTCACTCGGTCACTCCACGAACACTGGCGCAGGAAGCGCTGGATAACGCCCACCTGATTGAAAAGGTGAAACAAGCAGTATTAGATGCATTGCGTGAAACAGGAGGTCATTATGAGCTTAATTGAACGCAGCCTGTCCAAACTCACCCTCACCGCCTTCAAAGACCGCGAGGGGAAAATCTCCGTAGGCAGTTTACAGGCGATGTATAACCCTGATGCCATCCAGCTCGATTATCAAACCCGTTATCAGCAGGATGAAAGCATTAACAGTGCCAGCCAAAGCAGCCGCTATGTGTTATCCCAACCGGCGGGTCTATCATTAATCCTGTTATTTGATGCCGCCATGCCCAGCAGCAACACGCCGGTAGAAACCCAACTGGCAACGCTAAAAGCCTTATGTGCCGTGGATGCCAGTACTAACGTCCCTCACTTTCTTAAAATCAAATGGGGCAAAATGCGTTGGGAAAATAAAGGCTATTTTGCCTGTCGCGCCAGTGGTCTCAGCATTCACTATACCCTGTTTGACCGGGACGCCACACCGTTGCGGGCCAGCGCTACCCTATCTCTGGCAGCAGATGAAAGCTTTGTCATTCAAGCTACCGAGCAGCAATTAAAATCACCGCCAGTTACCGCAGTTAACATAACCGATATGCTCTCCCTGCCCTTAATCGCCCTCGGTACTGGTGCCTCTCTGGCGGGCGGTATCGATTATCTCTCGCTGGCCTGGCAAAACGATTTGGATAATCTTGATGATTTCACGCCGGGGCAAACGCTGCAAGCACGGGGGAAGGCATGAAGATACCTGCGATAACGCTCAAAATAGGCGACAAAACACTCAACCACTTTACGGTTATCAGCTTAACAGTAAACCATCATATCAATGGCATCCCTTCGGCTAACATCACCTTAGGTATTGCCGGTGATGCAAATCATATCTTTGATGCCAAGGCGCAAGCTGAACTGGCAAGCTGCCATCCGAATCATGAGCTTAGCGTGCAGATTGAAAAAACCGTGGTGTTTAAGGGGAACATCGTTCGGCAAACATTGTGGCTTAAAGGTCAGGACAGCATCATTACTCTGACCGCCAAACATTCGCTGCAAAAATTAACTCACAACTTCCACTCGCAACTGTTCAACAAACAGAGTGATGAGGCGATTATCAAGAAGCTGTTTAGCCAGACAGGTATTCCTGTCACGATAAAACAAGCCCCGCAGCTTAAAACCGTACATGAGCAAATGGTGCAGTTTCGCTGTAATGACTGGGCTTTTCTAAAAAACCGGCTGTTCGCGACCCACACCTGGCTACTGCCCGGTAACGATAGCGTGACGCTGGTTTCCCCGGAATCACTGAATCGGTCAACCGTACATACCATCCACCAGCGGGCTAACCATCAGGATGCGGTGTTATTTGAGGCTAATTTACAATGGGATAATCAACGTAGCCCCAAAACCGTGAGTGTACAATCCTGGGATATCGCCCAACAAAAACTGTCTCAAGCCCATCAGGCAAAAAGCAGCGGACTGGGTCGCAATCAACTCGCCACAGATAACCTGACATCATTGACCAACCAAGCATGGCAATGGGTTTTCAGCCATCCGCTGGACAATGAACAGGCCAAACAGCTTGCTCAAGGTATCCTGAATAACCGCCGAAGTCATAACGTCTCCGGTAATTTTGAGGTCGAAGGCGATAACCGTTATCACGTCGGTGATGTGCTGGCATTAAAC
Organism: Photorhabdus sp. RM71S; assembly: GCF_042879355.1. NCBI lineage: Bacteria > Pseudomonadati > Pseudomonadota > Gammaproteobacteria > Enterobacterales > Morganellaceae > Photorhabdus > Photorhabdus sp. RM71S. Next base: position 8,135 of record NZ_JBHFKV010000057.1, read on the forward strand.
GGCTTTGGTCAGGGGATGGATGGTCAGGCGATTATCACCGGCGTCAGTCAGACCATCAATCAGCGGCAAGGCTGGCGTACCCGGCTAACGCTGGGGCTACTACCGGAAACAGAGCAAGTTATACCGCAGGCGAAAGAGCTGCATGTCGGGATCGTGGAAAAATACCAGCGAGATAGCCAGTCATTAGGTCGTATTCCGGTCAAAATACCGGCCTTAAACTTAACCAACGGCACCCTTTTCGCCCGCCTGGGTAAACCTTACGCCAGCCATGAAAGCGGCTTCTGCTTCTACCCGGAACCGGGGGATGAGGTGATTATCGGCTTCTTTGAATGTGATCCCCGCTTCCCAGTGATATTAGGCTCCATGCACAACCCTAAAAACAAGGCACCGTTAGAACCGAGTGAAAAAAATCCGGTGAAAACCTTAGTGATTAAACAGGGGGAGAACCAGCAGGAATTATTATTCAATAATAAAGATAAAACCCTCGCATTAAATAGCGGAAAACATACCTTATCTCTGCAACAGGATAAAGATATCACGCTTAATTCGACTAAAAACCTCATTACCAATGCTCAGGAAATTAAAATAGAGGCCCAAAAATCGCTGTCTGCTTCCGGGAAATCCGGGGTGGATATTAAAGGTGCGAAAATTAATTTAACCCAATAATTAAGGTAATGAGATGACAAACACAGTATTAACCAACACAGTATTAGCCGATATTTATGGTCGGGGTTGGGCCTTTCCGCCGCAATTTTCTATCAAAGATAATGCGCATCCTGAAATAGCAACCGGCGTAGCAATAGCGGAAGGGGCAGAAAACGTTCGCCAAAATATGAAAATTCTTTTTCTCACCGAACCCGGCGAACGAATTATGCATGAGAATTATGGTTGCGGCCTGAATGATTATCTGTTTGCCAATATCCGTGACGAAATGATGGTCGAAATTCAAACCCGTATTGAAGAACGAGTATTGCGCTATGAACCCCGCGCCGATATCAGCGAGATCCAGGTAAATCAGAGAACAGACATGCCCAATACCTTGCATATTCAGGTCACTTACACCCTGAGAGGCAGCGAAATCGGCCAGCAAATTGAAGGCGCCCTTGAAGTTAATGAAGGCCGGGTGCAGGTGAGTTTATGAGCAAACAACTGGTGGTGGATGGCGACAATTTGCTGTTCGAACCGTTATTTGGCAACCGACAAGTCACCATTCTGGGGCCAGCAACCATCCGGGGTAGCGGACACGTCAAAATTCAAGGCAAAAAGATCGTCATAGTGGGTGATGAAAAAAAGGTCCAACTGCAAGCGCAATATATTACCCCAAGCCACCCGGTTCCCGGCATGGGAATAGTCACCATTGCTCAATTGGATGCCAGCCAGCAGGTAAACTTCTGCCGTAGTCCAGTCACGGTGATTGTAGTCGGACAACAATTTATCGCCTGTTTTACCCCGACACAGCCAGCCAATAATCCATCGAGTGGCCCGGATGTGACAGCCCCCAGTATGGGCAAAGGCCGTTTTATTGCCAGTCAATATGCGGTCACTGCCGGATAAATAATTTTTCCAACTTTAATTTTAAATAATCACGATCCCCTGAAAATCTATACCTAATAGATTTCAAGTTGCAGCGCGGCGGCAAGTGAACGAATCCCCAGGAGCATAGATAACTATGTGACTGGGATGAGTGAAAGCTGCCAACAAAGCAGCAGCTTGAAAGATGAAGGGTATATCGGGAATAATTGCATAACAGGTGGTAAAATATGGGACAGGCTGAGTTAGAAAATAAACTCTCTGCAATTGTGCCAGATACTGAATTTAAACTTGATGAAAGAAGCACGCTAGATATTTTAAACTGGCTTAAAGCTTATGCTGAAAAAATTCCTTTTGATCAAGAGAAAAAACAGTTCTGGGATAGCTTTTACTTTATTCAAGCAAATCATCCTCAACAATTAGCCGACATTGACCAAAATGTTAATAAGGCGGATGGCTTTTTACCGGCCCATCAAGCTTTTGTTTTGGCTTTTTTAAAATTATTAGAAACAACTAATCGATTATTAAATACTTTTCCGGCCCGGCACCGTAATCTTTACTACCGGGAATTATTGGGGCTGAAACCTAAAAAAGCGCAAGCAGATAGCGTTGCTTTAAGCATTACCTTAAATACAGATAATGCAGAATATTTTATCCCTAAAGGAACCCTATTTGATGCCGGACAGGATAGCGCCGGAAATCCGTTACAATATGCATCAGATACCGATCTATTAGCGAATCAAGGAAAATTGACCGATCTGCGTTGGCATCGGAAAGATAACACCGACTGGAAATCGGCAATAATATTAAGCCACTCAGATAATATTAAATTACCTGAAAACGGTATTAAACTTTTTAGCGAAACATCCCATGATGTCAAAGTTCAATCTACCACCATAAATTGGGGAGAAGCAAATATATCATCACTAGCCAATAATACATTCTATTTAGGCTTTACCGATGTATTACCGGGGCAAACTTTATCTCTATACTGGCAGTTAGACGGCTTTGAGGAATTCTCCATATCCTGGTTTTATCTTAATAAAGACAATACATGGCAGTCATTAACCCAACTGGTTCACGACCAAACCCGCAACCTGTTTGATCGGGGAACTTTGCGAACTTTGTTACCACAAAACGCTTCAAATCAAACCTCTCTAATGCCAACAGATAAATACTGGCTAAAAGCTGAGATGGTACCAACGGTATCTGGTGAAAAACCGCCTAATTATCCAAGAATTAAAGGACTGTTGTATAACGCTATAACCGCTACTCTAATTAACGCAGAAACCATTGAGTCGGATCACTTGCTAAATGGATTAGCTGTCGGCAGCATTAAACAGCCGGTGAACTCATCTGTTGGAATCGATGAAATAACTCAACCTTGGGCCTCGTGGAACGGTCGCCCGCCAGAAACCGAACAAGCCTTCCTGACCCGACTCCCTGCCCGGCTATCTCACCGTAACCGGGCGCTGAGTTGGGGCAACATTGTCACTTTATTAAAAGAGCAATTTATCAGCCTGTTTGATGTCAAATACCCTTCTGCCAGTGAATTAACCAAAATCCCGGCACCGGAAAAACAGCAACTGATTGTGATTCCTGACAGCCGTTACAAAGATAACGATGATGCGCTGCGTCCAAAATTAAACCCCGCTCGGCTGGCAGAGATGGTCGAATGGATCAAACAACTCAGCAGCCCTTGGGCAACCCTTGAGATCAGCAATCCCACTTACGTTGACGTTAATGTGAACTACCAAGTGACCTTTATCGCAGGTGTTAACCCCGACTACGGATATCATCAGCTACAACAGGAGTTAAGCCGCAAATATATGCCGTGGGGCGAAAATGCCGCTATCGGCGTGACAACCGGTAATCGCATTGATTATTACCAGTTATTAGCCACGATCCAGCAATCTCCTCTGGTGGAACGCGTCACCGATTTAAGCATAACCATCGCTAACCGAGTCACCGGTGCCGTGGGTAAAAGTATCGAAGCCGCCGATGATGAAGTGCTGATTTTAGTCTGGCCAGAGCCGCGCCCCTTAAACCAAGGAGTTAACCAATGAATCATCAGGATGCCCTATTTCCCATCGTCAAAGACGATATTACCTTCGATGCCTTACTCACTCAGGCCAAAACGGTGATTGAGCAGCAATCCGGCCAATGCTGGAGCAATACCAGTGAAAATGATCCCGGTATCACCTTATTGGAAGCCTGTTGTTATGGTGCCTCCGATCTGGCCTATCGCCACTCATTACCACTGAGAGATCTTCTTACTCCAAAGCCAGAGGAACAGATACCTGGCGACGGTATTTTCCCCCAAGAATTTGGCCCACAACAAACGCTGACCTGTGGCCCCATCACCGCGGAGGATTATCGCCGGGCTTTGCTAGACCTGCACAGCAGTGACACAATTAATGACACCAATGAAGGTTATTTTTTCTTTAATGATGTCCAACTGATTTGTGAACCTGAAAACGAACGCTATGAATACTGGTATAACAAACAGAAACGTGAATATCGCTTTAAAAACTCCGGATCAGACAGCCAATTAGCGCTAAGAGGAAATTATTGGCTCTATTTACTCCCTAACCGGGAAACTGAAACTAATAAAACACTGGCTAAGGAGAGACTGAAAACTTTCCTCAAAGACAATCGAAATCTAGGAGAATCCGTCAGTCACATTATCTGGCTGCAACCTACCGATCTGCCTTTGCAGATTGATATTGAACTTGAAGAGAACGTCATCGATTTTGCTGATATTTTCGCCCAAGTTTATATGACGGCGGAACAGATGGTGCTGGCAAAACCCGAACGTTATACCACTCAGGTCATGAAAGATCAGGGTTACAATCATGAAGAGATATTTTCCGGCCCTTATTTACATCACGGTTGGATACCGACATTACCTCAAGTCAAAGATTACACCGGCGCTACCGTATTAAATTTAAGCCATCTGGTTAACCGATTATTAGCTATTAAAGGTATTCAAAGTGTAACCCGGCTGGCATTAGCTAATCACGACGAAACCATTACGCCATTGTCGGACGATAATTGGTCCTGGAAAATCGCTCAGGGATATTACCCCAGACTATGGGGTAACGATCCATTGGCACTAATTACCTCAGCAAACAGCCCGCTTACCATTATTGCCAAAGGGGGCGTTAAAATTGCTGTTGCTAAACAAGATGTAGAGAAACAGCTTATTACAGAATCCCTGATTAATACACAGCCAGAATTACTGCATTGGGGTAAACATCGTAAAGTTCTGGATTATTACCCGGTAAGCAATAAGTTACCGGCTTGCTATGGATTGCAGACCAGTAAACCTACGCCACAACAAATGCAGTTGCACCAATTTATGCTGCCATTTGAACAAATGTTGGCTAACGGCTGTGCTGAACTGGCTCTGTTACCGAAATTACTGGCCTTTAAACAACGAGGGAAAACGGTACACGGTGTACAATGGCCTTTTAAAGCCAATACGGTCAGTGACAACGTTCATCAACAGATCATTGCTGATTTAACCGCAAAACTAAGCCGTGATTCACAAATCTATACTGATAACCATATTCAGAAGTCAAACTATATAAAAGAGGCGACAATTCTGAATCATCTGTTAGGCTATTTTGGTGCTCAACTTGCCGCCAGACCACTCACATCAAACTCACTGTTGGGTTTCAAAGATTTTCTGTCTACTCAGCAAGGCTATCTGGCTCAACAACCCGAACTAATCTATCAACGTAATAATATTCGGATTGATAAAGTGTCGGCGCTACAAAAACGAATTGCTGCCCGGTTAGGTTTGGGCGGAGAATGTTTCAGCGACACACCCGATCTGGCTAACCTGCCTTTCTATTTAATTGAGCATCGTCAGCTTTTACCAATAAAACCCGATGCGAAATTCGATGATAAACATAAACCTGACGATCTAAAAATAATTGAAGAGAATTCAGGCTTTAAAAATCATCAACTCATCATCACCCAGCAAGGTATTGCAGGTCGGTTATTACAAGGTCAGGTAATTAACCTGATTATTATTGAAGGTGATAGAGAGTTTATATTACGGGGCCAAATGATCACCGAAGTGACAGGAAATTCATTCTCCATTAACACCCGTAACAGTAGCGATTTGGAACGCAATCTTGACAGAATAAGACTGGCATTTAATGATGGTAATCTGCGCTGGCAAAATAGCCCAGTGTGGCTGGAAGATATGGATTATCAATTGGTTTATGCCGATGAGACATATAAAAATGTTACCGAAGATGAACGTTGGATTACTTCCAGTGCTCAAAGCCCCTTCCCTGCCATGATCGAAGTCGATGATGAAATCACCCTGAAATATGTCATTACCCCATCTGGGCCAACCCAAAAAATATCAGCTCGTACAATTCTCCCTGAACCGCCTGAATATGAACTCAAAGCACGGGTGGTTAAATTTGATCGTATTCAAGGCAAGATATTAATTAAACGCAATCAAAACTCACAGCATAAAGACTTTCCAAAAGAGACCGAAGCATGGCGCTATCGCTGGTACTTCTCCAGCGAAAAGTACGCCTTGGCCGATCGCTTTTCATTTGTGGTCAGTGTGGTCGTTAATCGTCAGTTAATTGAGAATAACAAAGTTGACCCTTACAAGCTGGAGTCTTGGGTGAAAAAGGAGATTCTCGCTGAATTTCCCGCGCATATTTCGATGATTATTCACTGGCTATCACCGGAACATTTTAAAGATTTTGCCAGCACCTATAAACGTTGGCAAAACAATGGCGCACCTTTAGGGGACGAGGCATATCATATTTTAGAAACCTTAACCTTGGGACGCCTACCTTCTGATGCAACCGGTATTGGTAATATGCGAATTGCCACTAAACAGCAACGTATTGAGGTAATTGGTAAGTCTGGAGATAAATGGAATGAAGAAGTCATAAAAAGTGATCAATTATTATATGTACCTTATACTGGAGGCATGGCTAAACTAAATGCAATGATTAATAAAAATAATATCAAAAATAGAAATTAATTTATCCCATATAAAAACAAATGAATATAGCATCACAAAAAATTTATTTTAACATTAAATATCTCTTCCTGTTTAATTATACAGAAACAGCTATACCCAATAGATTTCAAGTTGCAGCGCGGCGGCAAGTGAACGCATCCCCAGGAGCATAGATAACTATGTGACTGGGGTAAGTGAAAGCAGCCAACAAAGCAGCAATTTGAAGGATGAAGGGTATACAAGACATTTAAATCAGAATAATCTAATATCATATATAAGGTAATAAAAATGGAAAAAAAACCTAATCTATCTAATGCAGAATCCAATATGGAAAATATCAAATCAAATGGCCCATCAGCAGATAATTTAAAAAAACGCTTCAAAGAAGGCAGTATTCCATTACAAACCGATTATGCCGACCTAATTAATATTGCTGATATGGGCCGCCGGGCTGTTGGTAAAGCACCCGATCAGACGGATAATCCAAATTCAGCCTTAGTGCTGAATAATAATAGCGGACTAGCGGTAAAGGTTAACTCTAGCGGAGGCTTACAGGCGAATAAAGATGGATTAAGTGTAAAAATCAAGAATAAAAGCTTGTTAACTGATAATAGCGGATTAGCAGTCAATACCGGCAGGGGATTAAAAATTAACAACGACAAACTTGAAGTCGATAATCATCACGGTATTGAAATAGTTAATGAAGGGGTAAAAGTTAAAGCAAATAATGGTATTAACGTTGATAGTAATGGTGTTTCAGTCAAAGCCGGTAAGGGCATTAAGGTAGACGGTAGCGGTGTCAGTTTAAAGATGGGAGCTATTTCCGTCAGTACCTATTCTCCATTAATGCTAAAAGAAGATATCTTATCTGTAAAACTTGGTAATGGCTTGCTTAATAACTCCAAGGGAATATCAGTTAACCCAGGTAATGGTATTACCGTTGATTCCAATGGTGTAAGCATTAATATCCAACAAATCGCATCAGCGCTCGCGGACTTAATTATTCCTTCAGGAACAATTGTACCATTTTATAGTAATGGCAGTTTACCTAATGGTTGGCTATGGTGCGATGGGACTAATGGCACACCTAATTTAAACAAGGGCATAACTAATGAGATCACATTAATTTCAGGCTGGATAGGAAAGATAAATAGTGCTCATTGGCTCTTAAATAATGTAGGGTATGGAGATAGTGAACAAAATACAAAAGTTCAAAACGGCAATTTAAGAATAAGTACAACTTATACAAGATATATCATGAAAAAATAGACTCGTTAATCAGAATAGTATTATACATATATAAACCTATTTATCATATCGATCAGTTGAAAATGAGATATTAATATGTCTTGGGAGCCAAATCTGTTAAACCGGATTACCATTACTATTAAGGCTAACAATCAACAGGTGGCTAAAAAAGTATTGCATGGCTCCCTGCTTAATCAAACCAATATAAATAAATTATTCAATTCATACTTTGATGAATATAACATTCATCAGGATATCTCTTTAGAGACATTAACCATTAATCTTGGTAAAATAAGTCTCCATGACTTTAATTCATTGTTTTCTGCTCGCCTCAAGATAGAGCTGAATAAAGCACTTAGCCAATATCAGGTAAACGATCATAAAGAAGAAATTCTACTGAATAAATCAATATCCAGTAAATTTATCAATAAGTTATCTTTATCTGGCGATAATAATTTCATTAATGCAGAGAATTTTATTCACTCGTTATATCAACAAGATCCCCAATTAAATACACTGGAGGCAATAACCAATAATAAAGATATTAATAAACTTACCCATCAATTAGCACAGATAGAGAACCAATGGATATTGCTATTGGCAAAAAGCTGCCTATCTGAACACGGTATACAACGACTTTTGGCGATCAAGCAACCCGCTTTATTAAGCGCCATCAACCGCAGATTATCCGCAAGAGTAAACAAACCACAACATCAGGAGGAGCTTGTCTCCTCCGGGCAATTGATGCTCAATGCACTGGAATATATACAGCGGCATAATATTCAGGAAATACCCAAACCCAATGCAAAAATCATTTCACGTATTACAACTGAACTTAATAACGGCGTACTTAATGCCGCTCTTGTTATGACATTATTCCGCCAGACTATGACCGATAATAGTCCATTAAATAGTTGGCTGAAACAACTTTGGCAAACCGTTTCTGTTTCACGGCTTTGCCAAAAGCATCTGTCGGTTGAAGAATACCAATATCTATTGGAATATTTTATGCCAAACCATACAGATAAAAATCCATCCGGTAAAAAATCAACCATGAATAACGTTAATTTCTCAAACGTTCAACAATATCAACATTCGACAAACCAAAAGATAATCGCCGAAGATCAACAAGCATTATCAACATCGGATAATACATCGGTTACAGAAGGAAATAGACCTAACCCACTTCGAACTATTAACAGACCACACTCTGAACGAACTGTATTACCTGAACAAGTCCTTCCATGCCAAGTCAGTAATGCGGGAATATTAATTTTATGGCCGATGTTGCCCACACTATTTAATCAACTTGGTTTACTTGAGAAGCAAAAGTTTATCCATCGTCAAGCCCAATTCAGCGCCGTTAATTTCCTTGATGCTCTCATTTGGGGAACCGAAGAAACACCAGCCGAACGTAAGAGAGTCAATAACGTGCTGTGTGGATTAACGGCTGATGAAAATAGTGAATCAATCTCTCTTGAACCAGAAAAACAATTAATAACCGCGCAATGGCTAGATACCGTTATTGCTCAACTTCCCGGCTGGAAAAAATTAAGCCGCAATGATGTCCGACAACTATTTTTACAACGGCCGGGTGAATTGCTGATCAATGATCAAGAAATCAACATCACCATCCAGCAACAGCCCTTTGATGCATTACTGGCCGATTGGCCGTGGCCATTAAATATCGCTAAGCTTCCCTGGCTGGATCACCCTTTATTAATCGACTGGCGAAAAATTTAACAGGTTTATATGAACTATTTACTTAAAAATAACCACCACATGGTAAAAGAATTACGCTGGATTTATCCCCATCTGGAACGTATTGATCTGCGGTTACAGCATTACTATTACCAAAACAGAGAAAAATACGATTATTTACCGGATAGCTTCCTACTTACCGAAGATGAATTAGAGCAACATCTGGCAAAGCCACAGGGTATTCCTCATTGGATAATCAAACAGGATGATATTATTAATTTCCCTGAAATCGAAGAAATCCCCAATGCATTATCACTATTGGTCGAACGTTTTGAACTCACTGAATTTGAGCGTGATGTTTTATTATTAGGTTTATTGCCCCATTTCGATAGCCGTTATCATGCATTATTTGCCGCTCTGCACGGCAACAGTAAAAAACAGTGGCCCAGTTTTGCTTTAGCTATTGAACTATTCAGCCAATGTCAAAGTGATCGGCAATTACTGCAAAATAGCTTCTTACCACAAACACCGTTAATCAATAACCAATTATTACGGCTCAATAATCATCAAGAGCCTATTTGGTTACAAACCCAATTTTTAACTCATAGCGCTATCTGGCATTTTTTATCAGGACAACGGGTTATTTTACCGCCGCTAACAACTTGTGCTTATTGGCATTCTCCGGCCTCACATCGTTGGTATCCACAAACTCTTTGTCATTCACTTGAAAAGATATTACTAAATGAAACCGATGAAATACGCCCGTTGGTCATACTCAGAGGAAAACCGGATAGCGCCAGAGAATTAGCTGTCAGTCATATTATGGCGTCTCATGATATTAGTACCTTAACCCTGGATTTAGCCCGTCTGCCGGACGAAGAGAACACCGCAGCAATATCTAACTTGCTGATGGATGCAGTCCGGGAAGTCAGGTTACACGATGCCTGCTTATTAATCCGCAATTTTTCTTTATTGACAGAGGAAAAGAGAATATGGCACAACGAGTTATCTACATTATTAAACCAACCAACATTAAGGGTAATTTGTTTGGTAGAACCGAGTGATGCATTAATATGGATAAAACATCTGCCAATAGTGCAAATTGATATGCCCGCACTTACTCTGGCAGATAAAAAAACCATGCTGGAAGCAAGCTTACCGGATAATATTGCTCAGGAAATCAATATTACTCAGTTATGCCAACGTTTTTCATTTACCGCAGAAACATTGCCGCAAATCCTTAAAGAAGCGAGTCAATATCAAATACTCCGAGAACCAAACGGTCAATTGGAAGAAATCGATCTGCGAAAGGCATTAAGTTTCCGCGCCCAACAAAACTTCGGTAAATTAGCTCAACGAATAACCCCCAAACGTAGCTTTAATGATTTAGTCATTTCAGGCGCATTAGCGCAACAATTAAAAGAAATTATTGCTGCTATTCATTATCGTGACCAAATTCTGGCTACTGGCTTTCGGGAAAAAATCGGTTATGGCACCGGCATTAGTGCACTATTTTACGGAGAATCCGGGACCGGAAAAACCATGGCCGCAGAAGTGATTGCCGGGCATCTCGGTGTTGATCTAATTAAAGTCGATCTCTCTACCGTGGTGAATAAATATATTGGTGAGACGGAGAAAAATATCTCCCGTATTTTCGATTTAGCCGAAGCGGATTCTGGAGTGCTATTTTTCGATGAAGCGGATGCTCTATTTGGCAAACGCAGCGAAACCAAAGACGCCCAAGACAGACACGCTAATATTGAAGTTTCTTATTTATTGCAACGACTAGAAAATTATCCGGGATTGGTGATTTTAGCCACCAATAATCGTAGTCATTTAGACAGTGCGTTTAATCGTCGCTTCACCTTTATTACGCGTTTTACTTATCCTGATGAAACATTGCGTAAAAAAATGTGGCAAGCCATCTGGCCGGAACAACTGACATTATCCAATGAAGTTGATTTTAAATATCTGGCTGAACGAGCTGATTTGACCGGGGCTAATATCAGAAATATTGCTTTATTAGCATCAATGTTAGCGAAAAATGACCACTGTGAACAAATCGAAAATCAACATTTAGATCGGGCGGTTACACTCGAATTAAGTAAAACAGGCCGATTGGCTTTTTAAACATTCAATAGAATAGGAATAAACATGACAACCCTAATTGCTTCTGACAATGCAATTATTGAAGTAAATAATGCATTAAATACTATTTTATCCCAGTATTTAAATACCAATGGCAATAAGATTGATATCCGCTTTGATCTACCCGAAATTAATTCCATTCAATCGGAACCGACGGTTAGTGTATTTCTTTATGATATCAATGAAGATCTTCAATTACGTTCTGCCGAACCAAGACGCTATAACCCGATGACCAGTACACTATTACCGGGATGGGTCAATATCAATTGTAACTATTTAATTACTTACTGGGATGCCAATAAACCATCAAGCGACAGTTCAAGCCCGGATAGTCAGCCCAATAATCAGGCGGCGAAAGTGATGACTCGTATTCTGAATGCATTAATTAACAACCGTCAATTAACCGGCATTCCCGGTGCCTATACTCGAATTATTCCCCAACAGGAGAATTTAAATAGCTTAGGTAATTTCTGGCAAGCTCTCGGTAATCGCCCTCGCCTCTCTTTAATGTATTCCATTACCGTACCAATGAAATTACAAAATATTGAAGACAGTGTAATACCAATCAGAAAAATATCCTCTTCTGTGAATCAAAAACCAAATATAGATAATTCACAAATAAATCAAGCTTTGAAAGATAAATTGTGTGCCGATTTAGGTGGTACGGAGGATATTCGCCTTGCCCTGGCTAAAGTCAATCTGATCACTGAATTCGCTATAGGCAATAATGAAAGTCAGCAAAATATAAGTGTTATTCTTGAAACTTCTGGCATTACCCATTCAATTCATTTACCACAAATAAAAGATATTCTTGCAAAATGGCAAAATAGTCAAAGTGCTGTTGTTGAGATCAATAGTGTCGGTATTATTATTTCCAAAGAGAACTCTGACAAATTAATTGGAGTTTAATTTTATCTTCATTATTAATATAGCTGACACCTTTATGTAAAAACACAATATACCCGTTATCTTTCAAGTTGCCTCTTTGTTGGCTGCACTCGCTCACCCCGGTCACATAGTTTGCTATGCTCCCGGGGATTCTCTCCCTTGCCGTCGCGATGCATCTTGAAATCCATTGGGTATATATCAATAGAATAAAAATACATTATTTATTCCCACTAAAAACTAACAGATGATAATATGCCAAACAACAAATACAGTGAAAAAATTCAACATTCAGGAAATAGAATGGAAAAACGCTCGATATATCCTAACGAATATAATACTATGAGTAGCTGCTCACTAGGATTAGGATTGGATTTACCGTTAGAGAAAAAGTTAAGAACAGGGAATGAACGGAATATAGAAGGTGCACAACCTTTTATTCCGTCTCATTCTAAACAAAAACAATATAGCGCAATTCCAATAGCAATGTCTGATATATTAAGTGAAAGTGCACTAACTTCACAACCGATTATTACCGATTTAATTAATCCGCAAAAGATAAAAATGTCAGAAGGAGTAAAAGATATTTTAAATAACAAAGAAGGAGGCGGAAATCTGGTGTTCAAGGCACTACAAATTAAACCATCAGATGAAACTGTGCCATTCAACGCATTAAAAATTGTCGATACCTGGCAAAATGAAATACCGGATAAAGACATGTCCATTTTAGCTTATTGGGCCCCACAAGGAGGATATGTTGATATCCCGACACAACCCAATCTCAGTCGCCATCCACAGTATGTATTCACCCCAGGATTCAGTGGATGTTCATTTGTTGTCGATAAAATGAATAAAGATATTCTCCGGGTTCGGCACGTACAAGGTGGTCAAGAAGACGTTGAATATAATAACCAAAATATTGATCACGGAATGGGTATGATTGCAGCAATGGAATTCTGCGATTATGGATACCACGAAGCCGATGGCAAAGTTATGGAAAATACCTATGGTTCTGCATTCCTAAAATTTAACCCGGAGGAAAAACAATGGCAACTTCACTATCAGAAAATAGCCGCAGCCCCTAATATCATAAATATAAAACCTAAATCTAATCGGTGGTCATTCAGTAAGCCTTCAATTGAAGCCGACACCTTTATCTCTAAAGATATGAAAGTTTCTGGGTATAATAGGAAGAATATCAATGATAATTAATTTATATATTACTTATTCCTAATATGTTCATTATTATAAAATTAACAAACAGCCCCCCAATATTCTAAAGTCGTAAAAATAGAAAATAGTAAACTTGAAACAAGTATTCTAGATTATAATAACTTACATGGAAAAACCGGGAGCTGTATTTGATAACATAGCTCCCGTTATTTTCCATAATAATTAATTTTTAAATCCATCTATTCTATTATTTTCTGATTAGTCAGGTAATTATTACATTAAAATGTTGATAGTAAAAACCAGACAAATCTGAAAATAGATCTCAATTAAATATCTACTCTTTAAATTTATGATTAAATACATATGCCTTATGGATTTCAAACTCATAGCATCAGATCATCTGAATAATTATTTTCAGATAAATCTTAAACGTAGCAAATTTAATTAATTAGAGGACTTATTAATGTTCAAACACTCTACCGCAGACAGCAAACTTAATAAAGGGCATATTTCCCCGCTAAAGAACAAGGGGTTATTAGTGGGTAGCGATAATGCCCCAATCGACATACCGGTGATAGCGCATCGCTATGACAGCCATCAGCAACTTGCTCAGGCAAGGTCTTTGAGAAATAGTGACTCTGGTCAGGAGAACCCTTTTCATGATGTTATTATGGGATTTAGTGGTGACCAAGTGACCTCTTCAGAATCGGGTTCTGGAACGATAGGAAGACATTGGGGAAAAAATAGATTAGGCCACAATATTACCGGCATTAATGTAGTTAATGGCGCATCGGGAACCGTAGGAATAAAAATTGCCTTGCGAGATATTCGGCCTGGGTATCCGGTCATTGTCACGTCCGGGACATTAAGCGGTTGTACCATGGTGTATGCCGTGAAGGATAATTATTTCTTTGCCTATCATACGGGCCAGAAACCGGGTGATGATGAATGGAAAACCGGCCAAGATGGCGTTGTCACTACCGGTCAGAGTCACAAAGCCCTTTTATCGGATAGCAAACCGATTGCGGTTAACCAACAAAATAACGATTTAGTGAATATTTTTGCAGAATATGATCAGAGCGTTATTACCTATATGGGAAAACAGGCGGTTGTGATTGATAATACCGCAGAAAATGTCAGTGTTTTTAACTACGATGAAATCAAGCCGGGAAGACCGGTTATTAGAGCCGGCTATAGCTATGCACTGCTGGCTAATGATAACGGTAAGGTGAACGTCAAAGTATTATCGGAGGATGCTATCGTTTCACCTGGTAAAGACGGTAATAGTATTGAGGTTATCAATTCACTCAAAAAACGGTTGTTATAGTCTGCCAGATGTGACATTCACCTGGAATATGCGGAGTCTGATCAATAGCCGTCGCAGTTGTACTAAAAACGTTTGTATTTGACACTCATCATGTACACTTTGAAAGTGTACTGATTGTTATATACCCACACCTAGTATGTGTACTATTTTAATGCGTACAAAATGGAGAACTTCAATCATGCCTCAAATCCCAGTAGAAACCAATAACCGTATGTCGTTGCGTATTGCCTCTGAAGAAAAATCACTGTTGATGCGTGCAGCAGCCATACAACACACCAATCTGACCGAATTTGTGATCCGCAACGTCGTCTCGACAACGCGGAAGATTATCGATGAGAACGAACAGCTTGAACTGACAGAGAAAGACAGTTTATATGTCCTGGACCTTTTGGATAATCCACCGGCTCCCAACAATAAGCTCATGGCTGTTGCCTTTGCTTTGCCGGAACTGCCATAACGTTACTATACTTGGCACGAAGAACCCATCAGCAAGCATCATGATCGTGCAGCCTTCGATTGTGGCGATGGTTTGTTGAATCAGTTTTTATATCGCCATACAAGGCAGAATCATGAGCCTGAGAAGTGGGAAGCCTCGCCGTTTTTTACGGCGGGGAGCAGCTCAGGCAGGTGGGATTGCGTTGCTGATTGATGCTAAAAATGAGCGTGTCGCTAACTGGTATGCGGGATATAGTGCTGTTCCATTATTGGATGCTCCTTTATCACTGTTGCTGCCGTTTAAAACAATCCACGCAGCGCTGATGATAGCAGGGAAACTCTGAATGAATAAATCAAATATCCCCGAAGTTACAATTGCCTCCAGACATCTTTGTTACATGGCGTCAATTGTACCAAAATGAAATAGTGATATACCCAATGAATTTCAAGATGCATCGCGACGGCAAGGGAGTGAATCCCCGGGAGCATAGCAAACTATGTGACCGGGGTGAGCGAATGCCGCCAACAAAGAGGCAACTTGAAAGATAACGGGTATAACTTGAAAAACAAAACACAACCATCTGGCAATAAGCGATAGCATGGATTTGAAGTATTAATCCAGATTAAAGTTACGGGCGTTTTTATTTCCCTATTTATAGAAATCAATCAAGATATGCTGATGCATAAAATTATCAAAACCTGCTATATCAATTAACAATGGTAGATTCACATAATAAGTGCAACATCGTTAATCTGGAAGTAAACATGTTCGTATTCCCTTAAATAATTCATTCGGTGTTTTCCCACCCCGTGTTTTTCGGGGGCGAT
>NZ_JBHFKV010000058.1:0-24346 GCF_042879355.1 Photorhabdus sp. RM71S
TGTGATAATCCTAACCGTTTGTTTTAACCCGTATAACACTTTCACGGCGGCTTGCACGACTTCTGATGCTGTTTGCTATTGAGCTTAACGATAAGGGTATACCGCGTCTTACTTTTCTGCCAACTGAGCTAAAAGTTACCATCTAACCTCATCAAAAAAGATAATATTTCATCACCAATTTACGACAATCATCACTTTTTCAGTGATTACATCCTGAAATAAAACATCATAAATGTGATTAACATCACATAATTAACACAAAAAATAAAATTAATTTGAAATTATTAGTATTGGTTATTAAATGATTAATATTAATCTATTTTTTACACAATATTGTCACAAAATAATCACATTGGCCTGTTTTTTGCCTTGCAATATAACCCCTTGTTTTTGCTGCTAACTTAACCAATTTCCCTATTTTAGATGTCCATTTGATCATCAATCCTAAATATTGATCGCTAAGTTAAATTCGTGGTTAATACCGCTCTAGCATTGTGGAATAGAAAGTCAATGAAAAGCAGTATTTTAGTGTTTGCGGTTTTTTATAGCGTGGTTTCAGGCAGTCAGGCCGCAGACCTCTCAGCACAACAACTCATTCATCAACAGGCCCGCCAGCAAGCCCTGGAGGCGCAATTAGCCCCACCCTCTGCGGAGGTTCACCTGTCTGTCCCCGAACAGGCGGTGTCATCCGCCTTTCCGCTGGAAACGCCGTGTTTTCCGATCACCCGCGTCGTGTTGGCAGGCACTGAAAATTTCCCGCGCTGGTTGCCGTTCAGGCGTGTCGCTCAACAGGGCGAAAACCATTGCCTGGGCGATAAAGGCATTAACCGGTTGATGACCCAATTGCAAGATCAGCTGATTAATCACGGTTATGTCACCAGCCGGGTTCTGGTTCCTCGTCAGGATTTGCGTACCCAAACGCTAAAACTGGTGATGATACCGGGCAACATCCGGCATATCCGCTATACCCCTGACAGCGGGAAATATATCCAGCGGATAACCCCCTTTCCCGCGCGTGAAGGAAAATTGCTGGATTTACGGGACATTGAGCAGGGACTGGAAAACTTGCAACGCTTCCCGACGGTTCAGGCGGAGATGAACATTGTCCCGGCAGCGCAACCGGGGGAGAGTGATATTGTGCTGGACTGGCGTCAGTCCCGGCACTGGCGAGTCGCCACGTATCTGGATGATACCGGGTCCAAAAGCACCGGCCGTTATCAGGGCGGACTCACCTTTTTTCTGGATAACCCGCTGGCGCTAAGCGACCTGTTCTATCTCTCCGGTGGACGCGATATTCATGCGTCTGCCGGGAAAGGCAGCCAAAACGACACGCTCTATTATTCGCTGCCCTTCGGCTACTGGATGGCGAGCGTGACGGCCAGTCATTACGATTATGTGCAGACAATCGCCGGGCTGAATCAGGCGATTCAATACCGGGGCAAAAGCCAAAATCTGGCGGTCCAGCTCAGCCGGGTTTTACACCGCAACGCCGACCAGAAAACCCTGCTCAACGGTGAAGTTTATCGCCGGGCGTCCCGCAATTTTATTGACCACACCGAAATCGATGTTCAGCGCCGGGAAACCGCAGGCTGGAAGCTGGGGCTGTCCCATCATCACGCTATCGGCAACGCCACTCTCGATACCAAAGTCACTTACCAACAAGGCATGCGCTGGTTTGGCGCGCAACCGGCGCCGGAAGAGTACCGCAATGAGGGGACAGCTTTGCCTAAAATCACCCAATTCTCGGCGACGCTGGCCGGGCCGTTAACGCTGTTTTCTCAACCCTTTTCTTATCAAACCCAGTATCTGCGACAGATAAGCGCCAGCCCATTGACGCCCCAGGATCGCTTTTCCATTGGCGGCCGCTGGACGGTACGCGGCTTTGATGGCGAGTTGACCTTATCCGCTGATCGGGGTTGGTACAGCCGGAACGAACTGGACTGGCAAACCCCGCTGAAAGGGCAGTCGCTGTATCTGGGGATCGACTATGGCGAAGTGGGCGGACGGGGCAGTGACGCGCTGCTCGGAAAACACCTGGCGGGGAGTGCGCTGGGCTGGCGAGGCAGCCTGAAAGGGGTGAGCTACGACCTGTTTGTCGGCGTCCCGCTGTCCAAACCCGCCGGTTTCCAAACCTCCCCGGTCACGGCCGGATTCAACCTGTATTGGCAGTATTAATTCAAATAGCAAAACTGCCAGTGGGTAGTGTTGTGTGGAGCAAAAATCATGAACAACCAGTTATATCGTATTATCTTTAATCAGGCCCGTCAGATGTGGATGGTGGTGGCCGAGATAGTGTGTGCCGGGCGCGGACGAACCGGACGCCGCGCTCGTCGCCCCTCTTCACCGCAACGTCGTTGTCGGCTTACTGCGCTACGGTTTGGGGTGTTATTCGCCCTTGGCGGGATTTCACTCACTGCACAGGCAGCGATTGTGGCCGACGGACAGGCGCCGGGGCGTCAGCAACCGACCGTCATTCGCAGCGCCAACGGTACGCCGCAGGTCAATATCCAGACGCCCGGTTCTGATGGCGTTTCTCACAACAGCTACCGTCAGTTTGATGTGGATAAACAAGGGGTTATCCTTAATAACAGCCATCAGGCCACACAGACCCAACTCGGCGGCATGGTGGCGGGTAATCCGTGGTTAGCCAAAGGGGATGCCAGTGTTATCCTCAACGAAGTCAACAGCCACGACCGCAGTCACCTCAACGGCTGGATTGAAGTAGCCGGGCATAAAGCCGAGGTGATTATTGCCAACCCGGCGGGTATCACCTGTAATGGTTGCGGGTTTATTAATGCGCATCGCACCACGCTCACCACCGGGCAAGCCCTGATGGAACGGGGCCGATTGAAAGGGTTTGATGTCAATCAGGGGGAAGTGCGCATTGACGGGCACGGCATGGACAGCACCCGGCAAAGTTACACCGATATTATCGCCCGCTCCGTGGCGATTAACGCCAAATTACATGCGCAAGACCTGAAAGTGACCACCGGGCGCAATATTGTGGATGTGGCGCATCAACAGATTGAGAAAAAATCGGCAGGCAATGAGAAGCCCCCGGAGTTTGCGTTGGATGTGGCGGCACTGGGCGGCATGTATGCCCATAAAATTAGGCTAATAGGCACCGAAACGGGGGTGGGCGTCCATAATGCCGGCAATATCGGGGCCTCAGCCGGGGACGTGCATATTACCGCCGATGGCTGGATAGAAAACCGCGGCGCCATCAGCAGCCGTGACGGGCTGCAATTAACGTCGTCTTCCAATGTGACTAACGCGGGCAAATTGTTGTCACAATCAACGGTGAATTTACAAGCCAACGGGGCGTTAAAGAATCAGGGCCGGGTGGAGGCCCGCGGCGATACCGCCGTTACCGCAGGCACCATACACAGCAGCCATGACAGCGTCTGGGCCGCCGGACTGGATGATAAGGGCAACACCACCCGCCCCGGTTCACTGACCCTGACCGCGCAACACGTTCAGGCCAATGGCAAAAATCTGGCGACCGACACGCTGGCCGTCCACAGTCAACAGATTGACCTGAGCGACAGCCAGACCGCCGCTAGCCAGATTCAACTCACCGCCGGCCAATCGGGGATAAATACCGCTCGCGCCACCGTTAACGCAAACCGTTTGACTGCGAAAACGCCGGGCCAGTTTAACAACAACGGCGGCCAGTTAGTGGCGCGGGAAATCCACCTCACGACCCCGGATATCTCTAACCTGAAAGGAAAAATTAACCAGACAGGAAGCGGTGAACTGACGCTCCATACCCGCACCCTGAATAACCGTGAAGGGACAGTGTTCAATCAAGGGAAACGGTTGATCCTCACCACAGACCAGCTCGACAACCATCAGGGCAACATTGCCAGTCAGGGCGAGGACCTGCGTCTCACTGCGCGTCACGCAGATAACACTCAGGGCACGGTGCAACTGGCGGGTAACGGGAAACTGGCACTCAACAGCCAACACTGGCTGGGCAATAAGGGCAAACTGCTCACCAACGGCGCCCTGACGATACAAGCCGGGGAACTGCAACTCAACCAGGCTGAAACTCAAGCCGGGCAGATTACCGTCAACGCGGATACCCTGAACCATCAAGGGGGTGTGATGCAACAACAGGGTAAAGATACGCTGTCTCTGACGGTGAACACCCTGAATAATCAGGAGGGCACCCTTGCCGGTAACGGTAACCTGAACCTTAAGGCAACGACCGTCGATAATCGTCATGGCAACATTGTGGCTGCCGACAAGGGCTCGCTGACACTGACGGTCAAAGACACGCTGGACAATCAGGCGGGCCGGCTGGAAGCGGGTAACGCGCTCCGGCTCAGCGCTGCCCAACTGGATAATCGCCGGGGTAGCCTTGTGGCTACCGGGGACAGCGCCACCCTGACCATTGGCAAGGCCATTCAGAATGCCAATGGTCATCTTGAAGCCAAAACCCGACTGACTACAACCAGCCAGACACTGGATAACACGCAAGGCGTGTTGCTGGCGCAGCATATCAACAGCCAGACCACCGGCCAGCCCTTCATCAATACGGCGGGACAGGTGATAGCCGGGGACACCCTGACCTTAAACAGTGGTGAACTGGATAATACGGCGGGGCTGTTACAATCCGGCCGCGAGATGGCCGTTGATACCCACGGGCATGGGCTCATTAATACCCGCAATGCCGACCAAAAAGGAGGCCGGTTGTTAAGCGGCGGGCAGTTAACCCTGCGTACCGGCGACATCGATAACACCGGCGGCATGATAGCCGCGGACGGCAAAACGACGCTGACCAGCAGCATGCTCAACAATACTCAGGGCCAGATAGCCGGGAATGGCGGGCTGGACATTCACAGCCGACAACTCACCAACCGCGAGGGTACCTTACAATCCGCAGATGCCCTGAATCTGGATACCGACGGGCAGTTACTGGATAACCAGCAGGGCCAGATTATTGGCGAGGGCAAAACCACCGTCACCAGCGGCCCGCTGGATAATCGCCACGGCCATCTTCAAGGCGGACAGTTGGTTATCGACACCCGACAGGCGCAAACCGATAACCGGGACGGCAAATTATTGTCGGCCGGTACATTCAACCTGAAAACCCAGCGGCTCGATAATCGACACGGGCAGGTGCAAGCCGTGGGCGACACCGTGTTGAATGTGAAGACCCAAACCGATAACACTGGCGGCCTTATCCGTGGTGGTCAGCAATTGACCCTGAGCACCGCTCACCTGATTAACCGCGACACGGCGCAGACGGATAAAGGACTGGAAGCGCAAAACCTGACGGTCAACGCTCAACAGGTGGATAACAACCAGGGGGCTTTACGGGCAGCCGACCACCTGCAAGCGAACATCCGTCAGACTCTGGATAATACCCAGGGGCTGGTCTCCGCAGGCAAACAGCTCACTATCAACCGCGAGGCTCAGCAACCGCATCTGAGGATTAACAACCAACAGGGCACCTTGATTGCCGGAAAACAGGTGGATATTAACGCCGAGGCCCTCAGCGGTGACGGCCAACTATTATCGCAGGGGGATATGGCCGTCACCTTAACCGAGGATTTTCACCATACCGGCAACACGGTGGCCAATGGCAATTTGACCCTGAAAACCACCGGCAATCTCCTCAATGACCGCCAGATAAAAGCCGGTCGGGCGCTACATCTTGATGCGCACAATCTGACCAACAGCGCTGCCGGTGAAATCAGCGCCGGACAAACGCAAATCCAGGTCCACGATACGCTGAACAATACCGGATTGATCGACGGCGGCCTGACCCATCTCACGGCCAACACCCTGAACAATACCGGCACCGGGCGCATTTACGGCGACCAACTCGCCCTCCAGACGGGCACGCTGAATAATACCGCGCAGGACGGCAAAGCCGCCGTGATTGCCGCGCGTGACCGGCTGGATATCGGGACTGGAACGCTTAACAACCAGCATCATGCCCAGATTTACAGCGTGGGCGATATGCACATTGGCGGCCAGTTGGACAACAGCCTGACGGCCACCGGTCAGGCCCGTGAGCTCAATAACCACGCGGCGACAATTGAGGCCGGGAAAAACCTGAAAATTCAGGCTGAGCAGATTCACAACACCAACGCCGGTCTGGTCACCCAAGTTGTCGAAACAGAAAAATCACGACATCACGATGCGGTATTGAGCGGCCAGACCACCCGCTATGACTGGTCGCAGGTGGACACTTCCCGCCACAACAAATACGGCGTGCACGATGCCATCATGCCGGACGGCAGCCGCAGTAATGACTTTTACGAATATCAGTACACCCGCACTGTCAAGGAAACTCAGGTCAAACAGAGTGACCCGGGTAAAATTCTGGCGGGCGGCAATATCACGCTCAACAGTGCGGAAGTCACTAATCACGACAGCCAAATTGTTGCCGGCGGCGAGCTGAACGGCGAAATAGGCGAACTGCACAATATAGCCACTCAGGGGGAACGCATCACCACCGATAAAGGTCGCCAGACTCACTGGTATGCGAAAAAGAAACGACTTAAGCCCAGATTCCGCGGTACTAAAACCTCGCAGGGAAAAAGCCGCAGTGGTTATCACCCTGCCCCGGTGATAGAAACGATTGACCTGAAAACGCTGGCCTGGCAGGACCATACCCGTCCACAGAACACCGATATCACGATTACAGACCGACAGACCGGTCAGATACACGCGGCTCCCACGGCGGTCAAACCGGTGAGCGGGATAAACGACCAGCCTCTGGTCTTGCCCCCCGGCCAGCCATTTGAACTGAGTTTGCCCCCGGAGACGGTGAAAGGACAAACAGTCGATCCGGTGATACGCGTGGTGACTCCTAACACCCGCCTGCCGGATAACAGCCTGTATACGGTGCAACCGGGCAGCGACAGCCACTATCTGGTCGAGACCGACCCGAAATTCACCCAGTATAAACAGTGGCTGGGCTCGGATTATATGCGGCAACAGTTAACCCATGACCCGGCGCTGGTTCACAAACGCCTGGGGGATGGGTTCTACGAACAGCGGCTGGTGCGGGACCAAATCACCCAACTGACCGGCCGGCGTTATTTGCCCGGCTACAACAACGACGAAGCACAGTTTAAAGCGCTGATGGATGCCGGAATTGCCTTTGGCCAACAGCAACAGTTAACGCCGGGCGTCGCCTTAAGTCCGGCGCAGATGGCATTGCTGACTTCGGATATTATCTGGCTGACTAACCAAACCGTGACCTTGCCGGATGGCACTACCGAGGTGGTCACCGTACCGCAGGTGTATGCGCGTGTCCGTCAGGGCGACCTGAGCCGTGATGGCACCTTGCTGGCCGGTAATACCGTGGCGCTTAACAGTCAGGGCGATATCACCAACAGCGGCACGATTAGCGGGCGTGACGTCACCCAACTGACCGCCAGCAACCTGACCAACAGCGGCTTTATTCGCGGCGGCAAAGTGGATTTGACGGCCCAACAAACGCTCACCAACCGGGGCGGGCAGATTCAGGGAGATGACCGGGTAACGTTGAAAGGTCGCGATATCACCAGCGCGTCTACGTTACGCGGGGATGAGGCTAACCGCTGGCTGGACCGTCCGGCGGGGATTTATGTGCAGAACGATAAAGGCACCTTATCGCTGAGCGCCATCAACAATGTCCAATTAACCGCCAGTGACATCAAAAACGCCGGTAAAGACGGTCGCGCCGAGATAACGGCAGGCCATAACCTGACGCTGGATACCCTAAGCACAAACCGTACAGAACAGGGGAATTGGGGGAAAGATAACTATCGCCATCTGACCCAACAACAGGATATCGGCAGCCAGATAACCGGTGCCGGTGAGGTGACCCTGCAAGCCGGGCAGGATTTGACCGCCACCGCCGCTCACGTCAATGCCGGTCAACACCTGACGGCGCAGGCCGGGCATAACCTGACGCTGACAACCGGTACCGCCTCATCCGACTTAGTGGAGCACAGTAAACAGACCAGCAAAGGCTGGCTGTCGAAGTCGTCGGTGGAAACCCACGATGAAGTGCACGACCGGCAGGCGCTCAGTACCACATTCAGCGGCGATAAAGTGACTTTACAGGCCGGTAAAGACCTGCATATCAGCGGCAGCAATGTGGCAGGCACGCAAGATGTCAGCCTGAACGCCGGTCATCAGCTTACCGTCGCCACCGCCGCAGAATCTCACGGTGAAACCCATTTGCGGCAGGAGAAAAAATCGGGCCTGATGGGCACGGGCGGGATTGGTTTTACCGTTGGCAAAGCCAGCCAGAAAACCACCACCGACAGCGACAGCCAGCTTAGCAAAGGCAGCACGGTCGGCAGCAGCCAGGGCAATGTGGTTCTTAATGCGGGAGAACAACTCCGTATTCACGGCAGTGAGGTGATTGCCGGTAAAGACCTGACGCTGACCGGTCAACAGGTCACTGTCACCAGTGCGGAAAACCGCAATCACACCACAACAAAAACCGAACAGAAACAGAGCGGCTTAACCGTGGCGCTGAGTGGCGCTGCCGGCGGGGCCGTCAACAGTGCGGTGCAAACAGCCAGAACCGCCCGCAATGAAAGTGACCTGCGCCTGAAAGCGTTGCAAAATACCAAAGCCGCGCTGAGCGGGGTACAGGCGACTCAAGCCGCCCGACTGGCGGAAGCTCAGGGCAGTGACAGCAGCAGCAATAACAACCTGGCCGGGGTGAGCTTGTCCTACGGTCGCCAGTCTTCCCGTTCAGAACAGCAGTCCCGTCAGACCACCCAACAGGGCAGCCACCTCACTGCCGGGGATAACCTCACGATAACGGCGCACGGTGACGATAAAGGGACATCAGGTTCGAACGGCGATATCCGCATTCAGGGCAGCCAGTTACAGGCGGGCAAAGACCTGAAACTCAATGCGAGTCGGGATATTGCGCTCTCATCCAGCCAGAACACCGAACAGACCGCCGGCAAAAACAGCAGCCACGGCAGCTCGCTGGGCGTGGGCCTGACCGCTGGACCCGGAGGCACCGGTCTGAACGTCTCGGCCAATGTCAGTCGGGGCAACGGCCGTGAAAACGGCAACGGCGTCAGCCACCATAACACCACGTTAGACGCAGGACAGACCATTACCCTCAACAGTGGCCGGGATACCACGCTGAAAGGGGCACAAGTCAGCGGCGAACAGATTACGACGACGGTGAAGCGTAACCTGGCATTAAGTAGCGAGCAGGACAGTAACCGCTATGACAGCCAGCAACACAACGCCAGCGCGGGCGTCAGTACCACCGTAGGGCCCCTCACCAACGGTACAGCAAGCCTCAGTGCCAGCCGCAACAAACTGCACAGCAATTACGATTCGGTGCAGGAGCAGACCGGGCTGTTTGCCGGTAAAGGCGGCTATCAGGTTAACGTCGGCGACCACACCCAACTGGACGGTGCGGTGATAGCGAGTCAAGCTGACAAAGCCAAAAACACCCTCAACACCGGAACACTGGGTTTTAAAGATATTCAAAATAAAGCGGACTTTACTGTCGAACAGCAGAGTGCGGGCGTCAGCCTCGGTCAACCAACCACCGGTCAGGTGCTGAATAATCTGGCGGTCAATGCGCTGACAGGCTCAAATAATCAGGGCCATGACAGCAGTATCACGCATGCCGCGGTCAGTGACGGCAACCTGATTATTCGGGACAAAGCGCACCAAACGCAGGATATCGCGAACTTAAGCCGTGATACCGATAATGCGGCCAATGTCTTGAGTCCGATATTTGATAAGGAAAAAGAACAGCAGCGGCTGAAACAGGCGCAACTGATTGGCGAACTCAGCGCCCAGATGACCGAGATAGCCGGGACGGAAGGGAAAATTATCGCTACCCAAGCGGCGAAAGCGAAACTCAATCATATCAGTGAACAGGACCAAGCTGATGCCAAAGAAAAATTGATCAACGCAGGCAATCAACACCCGACTCTGGAGGATATCAATAAACAAATTTATGACACCGCTTACACGCAGGCGCTGAATGACTCCGGCCTGGGGACCGGCGGCAAATATCAAAAAGCGTTACAGGCGGCTACGGCAGCGATTCAGGGGCTGGCGGGGAACAATCTTGGTCAGGCGCTGGCCGGCGGCGCATCGCCGTATCTGGCCGGGGTGATTAAAGAACTGACTACTGACCCGCAAACCCATCAGGTGGATATCGCCACCAACACGCTGGCCCATGCGATTTTAGGCGCGGTGGCGGCGGAAGTCAGTGGCAACAATGCCTTGTCGGGAGCAGCCGGCGCTGCTTCTGGTGAACTGGCGGCTCAGGTATTGATTAAGCAACTTTACGGCGATAAGGCTAACGTCAGTGAGTTAACGGAGGAACAGAAACAGACTATCAGCACCCTCTCTACCCTGGCGGCTGGGCTGGCCGGCGGCATTGCCGGTGATTCCAGCGCCAGCGCCCTCACTGGTGCGCAGGCCGGGAAGAATGCGGCGGATAATAATGCCCTAAGTTTACCCAAAGGCATGGCAGATTACGGTCGGTCAGCATCCAGTCTGGCTGCTGCGATGTTAAATGAAGGTAAATCTCCCCAAGAGATTTCGGCTGCATTGTCAAAACATGCCAAAGGTGATCACCCGGAAGGGCAAGATCCGGCAAGAGGATTGTTAGTCGCTTGGGGTGCAGGTGCTTCTGCTGTGGGAGGGACTATAGTTGCGCCTGTTGCTGGGACCGCAGCCGTAGTGGGTGGAGCTTTACTTGGTGCAATATCTGACACCGGAAAACAGCTTATCACTATGAAACCAAACGAGAATTACAGCTATACTGACACGCTTATAGCTGCCGGAGTGGGAGCATTAACCCAAGGTAAAGGTTTGATATATACAGAAGGGGTAAATATTGGTGGAGCTTGGCTAGGTAGCAAGCTTAAAGGTGAAGATGCAACTGGAGCTGTTATAGGTGCGGCTGTTGGTACTGTAGCAGGTGCTAAAGGTGGAAAAATAATTACAGATAAACTGGCTCCTGTCGTTATCAGTCCTGTAGCGTCAGAAATAGGTGGGGCTATCGGAGGTACTGTTGTAGGTACAGTAATAGGCACTGGTATTGAAAACCAGATAAAAGAAAATGGAGCTAAAAATGGAAAATAAACGAATAGGATTAAAAGCTTTTATCCTACTTACAGCTTACTGGACATCGTTTATTTTTCTTTTGGCCTTTATTGCAGGGTTAGCTGTACCTGCATTTTATTATTTTGAAAATGGTTATTTTAATTATCATTGGAATGATTTTATTTACACTGCGAGAGTAGGAGTTGGTGCAGGATTGCCTGTTGGAATTGGAATTTGGGTATTGGCGAAGATAGAAGAAATTCGCAAAAGAAAATCCTCTTCAGATCCTTAGCTACTTAATTCCGGCCAATATAATCGCAAGTCTGGGTACAGCTTGTTGTCGATAATAATCACTTAAGCGTTGACCAGAATCGCTCAAGGAGCGAGGAACTGGTCAATTGTCAGGGAGATAGCAGTTGTCGTGCGACGGTCAGAGATAAATATCGGCAGGAATATGATCAGGTTCAGGCGCGGATAGCAACGTGTTCAGGCGCTGACCAGTGTGTTGCGGTTGCCAAAGAGCTGCGAGCATTACAGGGTGATTACAGTGCCCGGATGAGTGAAATTCAGGAAAAAGCCAGAATGCAGGGACTGGATTCCCTCACACCGGCAGAAGTGCGGGAATGGGCTGATTTACGGGGTGCGATGTCGAATATTGATGCCTCCCGCAATTTAGTGCTCCATCGTGCCCAAGTCACCGGTGGCTCAGAAGAAACGACCCAGGAAATCGTGAAGATTATGGGGCAGACGGGGATTGCGGCGTCTGCGGGGGTTGCCGGAGGGATCAGTAAAGCTGGCGCAAAAGGGGTAAGGGAAGTGCTATACCGGCTCCTGATCCTGTGACAACTAATAATGGATTAGTGTATAAATCAAACCCTAAACATACTCCAGGACAAATAGGTTATCACCATAATGCCGGGACTGAACCTAAAAATTCGATCGAATTGTTTGGCAATTCAGTTGCAAGTGGTAAAAAAAGATACGCATTGGATAGTAATGGTAATGTACATCAATTTACCAATACTAATGATGGTACGTGGCATTGGTCCGGTAGCACAGGTGATAAAAGTGCGGCATTAAGCAAGAGCGACGTTCCATCAGACGTTAAAAAGAAACTTGGTTTACCTGGAAAATGGAGATAATTATGATTTTTGGTGATCCAAATCATTTTGCCATACTTATAGATTATTTATCTGATTGGAGTACAGAAAATGGATATAGAAATGGCTTATTTCATTTTTGTATAGATGGAAAACTGTATCCAAATAGTGCGAAAGTAGCAACATTAGGAGGAGATATCCTTTGTTTATCTGATAGTAATGCTTTGGTATTACCTGTTGAAAATAATAATATTTTCAATATGGAAAAAAAAGAAGCTTACTTCTCTATGTTAAAAACAATGTTGCCTGAACGGGCTGAACCAGAGAAAGAAGTATCAGACGATTTTGTTACTTCTTACAAATATCAAGCATCTACATATAATTTAGAAAATGACTGTTGTTATGTTTTTGCTGTATCTAATGGCAGTATGATAAGAATCTTAGGTGCAAAACTGAGTGTTTTAAATGGTAATGATGATGTTGGATATCATTGGGAGGAAATACTAAAACCACATGTTACTGATATTATTTTAGAAAAGGAAACAGTGAAAAACATTGTCACTTCTACAATAAATTATTATTACTGCCTAAAGTAAAATCCCCCCATGTGGACCGTACCCCAAATGTTGGATAATCATCTAACTCTAAAGGTGAGGTTCATCACATCAAGGCAAAGTGGCTTATCGAGCTGAAAAGTCGCGTCGGGGTGTTATTGGCCAGGAGTCAAACCGTACAGGGAAAAACAGGTTGTAACTGACTGAGTACCATAGAAAAAATAGGTGCTTGGCGGTCAACTTCGCACTGGAATGGGTTGTTGCTGACAATAATTTCTTAGGTAAACTGGTAACGGAAGGGTGTGCAATAGCTGCCCCATGCCGTGCCAAAGTGGCAGAGAAAGTCCTGGAGATAGGTGTTAAGGCGGGTATAACTGGAGTAGTAGCGAAGGAAATTGCTGATAAGATTTCTTCAGAAGACTTAGACCATCTGATTATGCTTCAGATGATGGGAAATGATGAAATTACACAGAGTTACCTAAATACACTTCAGAATAAATACACTCAAGTTGCTCATCCAACTGATCTACCAGAACATACCGGCGGTGATCAATCCGGTGATATCAGGAAATACCCTAATCATACCGGTGGAAACAACAGTTAGAGCCGGGTAGTATACCGAACCATACAGGCAATGAGGAGAATCGGTCTGGTATTACGCCAAATCATACCGGCAATACGGAAGGTAAGCCGGATACTGGCGGAAATACTACAATTACGCCGATCCCGGAAAAGCCGAATAAAGACGACTTAGCTTATCTGGCTCTGAAAGGAAAAGAAGCCCAAGAGGCAGCAGGGAAATTAGGCTTTGATCGGAGAATAGCTCCTCCTAAAGCACCATTTAATTCACATGGGCAACCTGTGTTTTTTGATGGTAAAACCTATATTACTCCCGATGTTGATAGCCATAATGTTACTAATGGCTGGAAAATGTTTGACCGTAGAGGCAAGCGAATGGGGACTTACGATAGTGATCTGAACAGAGTTAAGGACTGATTGATGTTTGGTATATTTCCCGGTGATGCACCCATCAGAGAAAACAATGAGCTAGTTCTGCCTGCAACAATTATTATTGATACATTTACAGAAGCAGTTCACATACCTTTATCTTATTGGAGCTTTGAGGATTACAAGCAGAGTTGGCGAACTTCTCTTGAAGAGGGTATACACAGTAAAAAGCCTGTAGCGCTAGCTGTATCAATGTATGAGCCTGATTACACAAATTTTATATTTGCTTGGATCATATATTTCGCAGGTGAAGAAGTTTTCTTACAAAATAGCATCCTCTTTTTAGATGAGTGTCCAGGTTTTACTCCTGAGAAGATAAATAACTTCATAGAGTCGCGTACTACGCACAATGAAGATGGGATGAAAATATCTGAATGGAATACTGATCTAAATAGTATTATAGATTTTTATAACAGTCTTAAAATTAATACAGAATCCCAATCTTGAATTAGGATTTCTACTTTATTCTCCACTAAATTATAGTGGAGAATAATGCACTAGCAAGTGTACTGGCGGCGGCCGAGGAGAATGAAAAAAGGTACAGTTGGGAAATAGCAGTATAATGTGAGATTTAAAGAATGATCGAGTAAAGTTTTTCTTTATTAAAAACATCATATGGATATTAGTTATATTTTTATGAATCTAACTATTTCTTTATTATCAGATGGTTGCCTTGATTTTTTATAGATGGAATATTTCTTTTTTCACTTGAAGATGTAAATAAGGCTATTAAAAATAGGGGGGTTTATCAGACTAATATGTTATTGTTTTATATACTATCACCTGTATGATTTACGTAAATTAATAATCAATCTTTGGATTGAGATTACTATTTGGAGAAATTTTATGAAGTGTATTAAATGTGAAAACCCAGCATTGCATGAATCAGATTTTTGTGCAGCATGTGAAGAGAAAGAACTGAGTGGAATTGGCGGATTTCTCTATTTTCCGGCAATAAATATTATCTTTGCAATATTAAGTTCTTTATTTAGTTCATATAAAACGATGACAACCTTGATCTCTGGTTATGATTTTCTAGGTGAATTACGTATCCTTATAGGATTTGAGTTTATTTGTTTTACCATTATTTTTGGAGTTGCACTTTATACATCTATTCTTTTCTTTAGAAAAAAGAAAAGAACACCTTTATATTATCTTTTTAATTTTTACTTCATTATTTGTAATAACTGATTTAGCATTGGCTCATTATGTATATGAAATAAAACTGGATTATAATTATCTCTTCTTGCTTTTTAGAGCTGTGTTTTATACATGTATATGGGTACCTTACTTTATTATATCTATCCGAGTTAAAAGAACATTTATAAAATAATGATTTAAATTAAACTATTTTGCAAATAATATTCAATAAGAGTAGGTTAATTTTTTGCAACTCATATTTATTCAAAAAATATGGCAATCAAAACTATCCCGGCTTTGTGAATTATTTACAAAAGTCAGGCAATTTAAATCACTCGTTCATCAAGGTCTGAGTACTGTATTTTGCTGAACTCAGACTATTTAATTTCTACTTGATTCGTAAGCATGCGGCGGAAAAGGGTAAGCTAGCGATAATACCCTTGCAAGATTAAGATGGCTCACCTATCCAGTGAGCCATTTTTATTGTTATTACTTAGCGTTATAGCAAGTTAATCAGGCAAATTTACCCTTGCCAATTGCGGTATCTGCCCACGCCGTCGTAATAGCCTCTTTCGCCTTGCTGTCCAGCCCTTCGATAAAACCGTTATCACCGACTGTCGGGGCAAAACTACTCATTGCCTGAATCAAGGTGTCAACCGCATTGTCGGAAAGTGCCGTAAATTCACGCACTCCTGATGCATTCTTACGCTCCATTTGAGTCACTAATTTGGCACGATTACCATTAAAGTAATCACTAAAAGTGACGGAACCCACCGATTCAAATACACCCTGAGCGGTTTTATCCTGAGTACAGCGATTCACTGATAATACTAAATCGTATCCGCTGCGCTGGAACCACAGGTCTTGCCAGTCAATACCGTTAAAGACAATCATGTCTTCCGCATCGATATCATTAACCTGACAATCAATTACTTTACTACTGACCACAAAGCTGTCTACTCCTGCGCCACCCTGGAAGTGGTTTTGATATCCCCCCAAAACCAGTAGATCTTGACCGTCACCACCATCAAACTGACTAAACTTCGAAATAGTAGCGGCTATCAGGTGGTCATCTCCTTCTCCACCATTAATTACCGCATGATAGCCCATCAGTTTAATGACATCGTCACCCATGTTGCCATCAATTCGGTTGTCATTACCAAACACCCTGCCAAAGTCATTGCCTTCACCTAGCTCAACCCGGTTGTTATTACCGATGGTCACGGCATAATCTTGATCTTCCCCAGTATCTACCTGATTGTAGTTACCAGAGGTGACAACGTAGTCATGCCCGTTACCGGCATCAATAAGGCCACCTTCGCCAAAAACAAATGTCTGATCATTACCCTCACCCATGAACACATGGTTAATGCGTCCAGCTACTACTGCGGTATCATCGCCACTACCACCAAACATCCAGTTTTCACGTCCCATCAGAACGCCCAAGTCATCACCTTCACCACCGGTAAAGATGTTGGAAGTGCCGATGGAGTAATAAACATCATCTCCGCGGCCACCCCAGAAGTTGTTGTTATCGCCCAGATAAGCACCAAGATCTTTACCGTCACCGCCCCAGTTGAAGTTATAGTTCCCTAACGAGATATGGATATCGCTATCCCCTTGCAGATGACCGCTGTTACGCAGGAAATCAAAGGTTTTCTGCTCCATATTGAGCAGATCTGCCGTGAGATTCTCTTTCAGATTGGTCACTAATGACTTCATCTCTTCTTGTTTATCTTTGCTGAATATCGTCGCAAACAGGTTAGGCAAATTCAGCGAATTAAAGCCCAAGGCACGCTCTGATTTGTCATTAGCCTGACTATCCCCACTGTTGATGGCACCCGGTATACTCTTTTCCCGATTTTTATCAGGCGCTTTCTCTTTCAACCCATGACTGACAAGAAATGATTCAATACCATCGGCACTCATATTGGCGTTCTGTTTCAAACCATCAATCAATTTATCCGGATCAGTCAAGGTACTTAGTTGATCACCACCAAACTGCTTAATAACTTCCAACATCTCTTGCAAAATCGCCTTGCCATCAACCGGCTTACCAGTACGGGCAACAATCTGTCCCTCCGGCGTGTAATCCACACCAAAAATATCCGCTAAAGTAGTATCGGCATTCACACTAGCTAACCGGCCAAGCAGTTTGTTTTTAAGCTGACGCGGTAAGTCCTGTAGATTGTAAGTAAATGTTGTTTTCGCCAGGCCCGTTGTTGAATATTGCTGCGTCATCAGACCAAACAGAGAACCCTGGTTGGTATCCAAAATCGATTGAATATGGTCACCGAACATAAAGTTCCAGCTACCGGTTGTGACCTGAATGTCCGCTCCCTGACCACCTACCGCAAAATTGAAAACCAGTTTCTCATTGGCTTGACGGAATTTATCCGCACGGCTCATTTTACTGGTATCAATATTGTTGCCGTGACCACTTAGCCATTGGTGGTACTTCTTGTTCAATGCTGCTTCTGTGTCACTTTTTAAACCACGGCTACTGCGCTCGCACTGCGAATCCAGATCAACCAAGGTCTTGTAATCCACACTGCTGGTTTGGTCTAAACCAGACATGTCCTGCACGAATTTTTTCGCGCCAGATAGCGTCCACTGCTGATTTTGCGCCGCCAACCAATTCCACTCCTCGTCGGAATGAGCAATAGATTTCAGTACACTAGTAATACGAGCAGCGCCATCAAATGGATTAACCAGCGGTGGCGTAGGGATGGATTTATCCATCATGACAATCAAGTCATTACTGCGACCTTGGTTGAAGCTGACGTTACGGTTACCAATAAACATCTGCGCCCCTTCAAACGCTTGATAACCACCCAGATCCACGCTGTGTTTACTGTCACCATCCCCAATGTGAACCATCACATTGTTGTCGCCAAAGGCCAGTGACTTAAAACCACCCGTACCCACTTTGATACCTACGTTCGATGTTCCCCAATTGATCGCAGTAAATTCACCGTCGCCCACGTTTACCTGTATATTCCCGGCATAATTCAGCGGCTTATCAGCTTGAGGATTTGAGCCAAGCTCTACCCTGTTTTTGCGCTTTCCTGGCGCGGTGAAAACATCATGGTTATCCGCAATTGCCCCTTTAGTTACTGAATCAGCATCGGTGTATCCCACCCCGGCAAGGTTGATATCGCTTTCAGCCACACCACGACGCAATTTTTCTGTTGTAGTCGTTAGTTCACCCTGTTCATTCCAACGTAACACCAGTTTGTTATCGTCCAACTTGTTAACCCACTGATTATTTTTATCGCGGGTAAATTTACGGCCTGTTGCATCAACGGCCACTTCACTACGACGCGCTGAAACATCACTATGGATACCCTGTTTATCTAAAGCAGTAATAAAACGATAGGCAAAACCATTCCGCTTGTCATCACTAATCAGTGAACAACCCACAATGCTGATACGATCAGGTTTACCCGCCAGGTTAAAGTTCTGACTGAACTGTTTTAGTTTTGTTGCCAATTCATCAGCACTGTAACCACTCAAACGAGTGTTATTTTGTGCCGATGCGCTACGGCCATGACCAACAATCTGCCAACGTAATTTGCCTGATAATCTGGCAGGATCACCATAAATGACATGATATTTGCCATCAGCATCAAGTTTAACCACTACGCTGGATTCTGGGTGTTTACTCGCCAGATTGATCGCTGCTTTTGCTACAATCGGGTCATTTTCCATCTGAATAATGATCTGACTACCAAAACGTATCCCGCGATTGTCACTCTTTTGCAGCGAGTTCTTCACCACGTCCCGATTTTTATTTTGAAAATCGGAGAGCGTCGATACAATCCTATCAGCATATTGGCTCATTAAAGCGCCGCTCTCAACATGACCATAAAAGGTTTGTTCACCCGATACGCGATAACCAGCAGCGGTCAATCTTGTACGCAGCTTTTCCCCTTCATGCCCTAAATCTTGATTGTCAGTTAACAACATGATCGGCGTATTGATCGGCAAGCCTTTGAGGTTTTTTTCTACTGAAAATCGTCCATTCATCGCTTTTGCCAATGCCCCAATCATGCCGCCAGGGTTTGGTATGTCATACGCGGTTATGGTTTTGGTCATACTCGATATTGGCCTGTCGAGTAACAGACCTGACACGGCTTGGTTATTTTGCGCTGCATATCGGGCAAGATCAGCCGCCACCGGCCCACCGACGGAATAACCATGAATGATAATATTACCCGGCTTAATACCTCGTTCTTGTACCAAATAGCGAAACATTGTCCGGGCATCCTGATAGAACCCTTGCTCACCTGGACTACCATCACTACCACCATAGCCCCGCATGTTGACAGCAAGTATATCAATGCCCTGCTTTTGATAGTGGCTTTGGATGTCATGAGCTTGCTCTTCCGCAGATAAACCTGAACCATGAAGGAAAAGCACGACTTTTTTCTCTGCTGCCGTCGAGATATCATCTGGTTTTATGTCACCTTGATGATAATATCCAGTTAAACGTCCCCCTTCGCCTTTTAGGGTGATTTTGCTTGAACTGCCATTAGCAACAGCATCATTAAGAATGGTCTGCGTCTCATCACTGATATGGCGGCGCTCTTCTTTAAAACCATACAGTTCGTTGTTAAAGAATCGGGTCACTGGGTTTAAAGAGTCTTTATCCTGTGGCGAAGTACCATCATCCTCAATTAATACCGACTCTGACGCTCCATTTTTGCCCGATAACGCCTGCAATACTTCCACCGGAGAGTTCTCTCTCTCTGGGGTATATTCTCGATAAAGATGTTGGGTTTTCTCAAATGCATTATTTATTGCCTGATTTACCCATAATTTTCCTTTACCTCCGGCGATATCCATCAGATCTGTATAACTGGCGGTGTAGTTTTGCAGTACCTGCCGACGTTCATCATCAGCCGTCTGCAATGCTTTGTAGACCACCAAACTTTCATTAACCGAATGACCGCCATCAAACACCAAAAACGCCAACGTATTAAGGTATGCCTGCTCTTGCGAGAAAGTAGGATCTTGACTGGCAATATAGTTATTGAGATGAACCATGATATTGGTCGAACCAGATGCCCCCGTTACCACGGAATGCCCCTGCGCCAGGGCGTTACGCTCAAGCGTTGTTTCCTGTCCAGGCGTCAGCACTCTGCCCGCCGCCACCTTTCTGCCAGACAGGAAATCTTCATATTGATCACCGGATGGCTGGTAAGGCAATGCAATACCATAATCATTGGTTTGCTGTTCAGTTAATTTCACTTTATAGGTAACATCCGCCATATTAGTTAACTTACTACTGGTGGAACGCGCCTTATAGATCTCATCCCGATAGAAAATATCCGCTTCCGCCTTCCATTGAGATAAATGTAACCCCATACCATCAGTGTTCGACATTTTTACTGCCAGAAACGGAATTTTGATCATTTCAAAGCCGTTATCCACCTTGGTCATCATGATCTTAAAGTTATCAAATGTCGGTTTTTGCAGGAATGCGGTCAGTTCAGGCACCCGACTGAACCAAGGACGAATATCCTTTTTAATTTTTTCGGCAAAAGCTTGCATCCTAATAGCAATTTGTCCGTCGAGTACAGGTGAGCCCGGAGTAATTTGCATATACGACTCAAACTCCTGCACCAGAAACTGACCTATCCGCCTAGAGGTCGCTATCGCATCAGGTGACGCATTTTTCACCAACGCATGCGCCAACTCAGAATCAAAACGACGGCCAAATAAGTTGTCAATATATTGGGTAGTTGACTTTTCTCTGTGAGCATCAGCCTGTAATGACAGTACCAAAGCATGTAACTCAGGATATGCCTGTAACTGGCTGGCAGCAGCATCAAATAACTTGATAGTTTCCTTCGATGTGACTTGTCCGGTGAGCCAGAGTCCTCTAGCTCGTCCAATCCAAAGCCTCGCTTCCGGGATATTCGCGGCTTCTAATCGGCTCATAAAAGCAATCAGACTTTCACTTTCGGTCTTAGGCGCTTCCCGTTCAGCGGTTGAATTCGTTCGAGTCAACGGGGTAATCTGCCACTCAATAAGACGATTAATTTCGTTTTGTGTTATACCGCCTTTTAAACCGACAACACGTCCGGTTCCATCAAAGATGACTCGCTGCTTAAGATGTTCAGCATGTCGAGGCGCCACGGCAATCCCAAGGACGCCAGCGGATTCAGCTCGCTGGACCTGCAAGTGCTCTATCATTCGGCCCATTTTAAAACGTACTAAGTTCACCTGATTGGTGCGTAGAGCAAATTCCTTTGGGCTACGCTGTTGCCAATCAGCTATCGCCTGTTCAAGTTGCGATACATGCTCTTCATCAAAATGACTCATCGTTTTATAGAAAGTGTCACGTACCGCGGTCAGCGCCTTACTAAGCTGCCTTTTCCGCCCCAATGTTCGTGCATTAGGATTGATAAATAGTTTATTTCCTTCTTTCAATAAATTAAATTTTGCACTTTCAAATAGAGCAGAATTTTTCTGCTCTACCTTGACATCATTCCCCAACGATTCCAGATTAATGCCTGAAATCCGCGGCACCTTTCTGGCTCGCTCACCTGAACTGTTCGACGTTGGCATCACCTTATCGTCAGATTGTACTTTGACAAACGATTGTACTTTGACAAACGATTGTACTTTGGCAAACTTTGAAGTAGTTAAAACGCCGGTATTTTCCGCGCGGATACTGGCATTTATCTGTAGACGCTCAACCGCTTGTTTAGCATCATCCAACGCTTGTAGCTCTTCTTTAGTCAATCCCTTGTAGAATCTTTTTTCAGCTTCCGGTATTAATTCGGGATCAATATAGCTACCTGTCTCCCCTGCTCCTGTCGATTCGTAGGCATTACCAGACAAACCACTACCACCGGCACCGGTACGATCAGCTTTGGAATCGCCCTGTTTTACCCCTCTAACATCTTCTTGTGCCTGGGCAATTTTATTTTCAGCCGCAGCAATATCACGTTTACCCCGATATTCCGCCCCTTGACAGGCGATATTTGCATCATTTTCTGCTTCTTTGGCCCGTTGTTGCTGTAATAATGCTTCTTCTTTTCTTAACTCTGCTTTCTTCTGAGCCTCTGCAATATCTTGTTTTGCACTGGCATGATGCTGCTCACTTTGTGCTACACCGGCCTCGGATTTCTTAACCGCTTCTTTTACTTGTTGTTGGTTATCCGTAATAGATCGTTGAGCATTAGCTAATTTTTTCTGGGTAATAAATTTGGTGTAATTCAGCTCGTCCTGAGCACGGTTCAAAAATTGGGAAGCAAACTGATTACGCCATTGATCACCTGATTGGCCGCAGTAATTGGCATAGTCACCAAGTACATCCAAACCTTGCGTCATGGAAACCAGTTTGTCAGTCTCCGCCTGCGCTTCTGTTTCTATCGCATTACGCTGTGTCAGCCCATTTCGGCTAACTGCTGCCTGATCCGTTAATTCCAACTGGGATTGCGATTTCGCAATTTCTGCCAGTTGTTTCTCTTTTTCCTGTTCCAACAGTTGGCGATCTTTTTCGGCTTTTTCTTTATCGCTTAACGCATTTTGTGCCGCTTTATCCTGTTTCACATGTTCGGTAATAATATTGGCTTGTCGTGAGCTCTTAGATTTTGCAAAAACGTTATCCAGAATATAGCCTACACCATCATTCAAGCCTGTTCCTTTAAACTCAATTCGATTACTGCCCGCTTTTGCTGTCAGCTCTAGTGTTTTATTTTGCCATTTCGCGGCATCGCCAAAAGTCGAGAAAACAAGTTTGCCGTTCCAGAAAACATCCATACCATTGTCGGCTGAATAAGCGTCGGGACGATTGGCAAAATCAAAGCTCAGAGAAATGACTTCTCCCTCAGAACGGTTTTGCAGGTCCTGATAAATAGTGGTGTTTTTATCAACATCAAGTTCACTGACTCGTTCGCCATAACGGGTATTATTAGGCCCATTAGTACTCACTGGGCTATAGGCCGCAATATCATTGGTTGATTGCCAACCCAATTTACCTTGCTCAAGGTCACTATTGACAATCAATGACGTCTCAGATTTCACAGCGATATTGTCTAAGATATAGCTAAATCCATCATCCTGGCCTGTACCTTTAAATTCAATCCGGTTAGTACCTGCTTTTGCCATTAAATCGAGTTTTTGAGTTCGCCATATAGCTCCCGGTCCAGAAGCTGAGAATACAGACTTACCATTCCACAACACCACTATTCCACAGTCACTCAGATCACGGTCCATCATCTCTAAATGACTCATAAAATCAAAAGTCAGTGAAACCACTTCTCCTTCAGACAAATTTTGTAATTCCCGCCAAATTACAGTGTTTTTATCAACATCAAATTTACTGACTCGTTCACCATCACCGGTATTATCAAGACCATAAGCACTCGCAGGGTTATATGCCTCTATATCATTAGTTGACTGCCAACCCAATTTACCTTGTTCAAAGTCACCATTGACAATCAGATTTTCATCCTGATCTGACTCCGATAGCGTTTTTTGACTCAAAACACTTTCTATTGAACTGACGTCAGACGTCTCCACGGCTGTTATAGCACCATTGAAACTATGGTTTAAATCTGAACTTACTGGCGCAATTTTATCCATCTGAAAGCCATCAATGGAGGAAACTTCCGCTAAATTTATCGCGCCTCTGCCTTCATGGGTGCCCGACGTGTTAGCTTCCTCCCCATGAACCAGATAGTTGATTGCCTGACTGCCTCCCACACCTAATGTTGTCTGTTTGATATGCTCAAAGAGGGAAGAAAGTTTGTTGCTTTCCGTAGCAGAGAAGCTGTAAAAATCACCATTACCAATTTTAATCGCCACGTTGTTGCGCGCATAAGAGGCATGGATACCCAAGCCATCACCCACATGGATATTGGCATTGCCGTTACCTTTCATGACCGCAACATTGAGGCCATTGCCCACTTTGGTATTAATATTGTGCTTACCCCACGCCAAGTTAACCGAAACGCCATTACCTACATGAGTGTTAATGTTAGCGTCACCATGAGCAGCGGTGACACTTAAACCATTGCCCACTGTCGTCGTGACGTTAGCTTTCCCTTTTGCTGCCGTAATCTGCATACCGTCACCCACTTTGGTGACGACATTGCCTTCACTCCATAAGGCATTAAAACTGTCTCCCTTACCCACCTGAGTGACAATGTTAGCCTTACCTTTCGTCAGCACCACATTACGCCCGTCACCGACTTTAGTGATCACGTTGGCTTTGCCCCAGGCACCAGTGTAATCGTCACCGTTACCCACATGGGTAATGATGTTGGCATCGCCCTGAACCACCGTGACTTCTTGCCCATTACCCACTTTGGTAACAATGTTCGCTTGACCTTTCGCGAAGTTGTAACGGTCGCCATTTCCCACCTGAGTCAGGATATTCGCTTCACCCCAGACCGCATTCACCCCGGTGCCATCCCCAACTTTGGTGATAAGATTGGCTTTACCTTTGGCAAACCCCACTGTCGTGCCCTCGCC